>CATZRJ010000015.1 GCA_958423535.1 uncultured Collinsella sp. | reverse complement strand
GCCGACCGCGTCGCAACGTCGCACGCCCGGAGCGTAGAGCCGGACGGGACACGCGGACAACACCAAAGCCCATGGCACGTCGATTCGCATGCACGAGATTGTACTCCCCGCACGTGCCTGATAAAACGCTTTTCTTTAACTAAGTAAAGTATTTTCATTCAACCGAAGCTAAAGAGGCCCGCCACCGTAAGCAGTGGCGGGCCTCAACGACACAGTTTGTGCGCTGCCTCGAGCTATGCGTTCTTTTTGCCCAGCTTAGCCTTAACCAAGCCGACCACGGTCGGAATGATCGACACGGCGACGATGCCGATAATCAGCAGCTCAAAGTGCTCCTGCACAAAGGGAATGCCGCCAAAGAAGTAGCCCAGCAGCGTAAAGACCGTCGACCAGGTAATGCCGCCCAGCACGTTAAAGATAACGAAGTGGCGCCAGTGCATGCCGCCCATGCCGGCGATAAAGGGCACAAAGGTGCGGATAAACGGGAAGAAGCGACCCAGGAAGATGGCCAGGTGACCCCACTTGTCCAAGAAGTCCTCGGACTTTTTGATGCGCTCGGGCGTCATGGCCTTCACCTTGCCCGAAGCGATAATCTTTTTGCCAAAGAAATGGCCAATCATAAAGTTGCACTGATCGCCCAAGATGGCAGCAGACCATGCGACGGCCAACAGAGCCACGATGTTAAAGCCGCCGTTATGGGCAAAGAAACCCGAGGCGAACAGCAGCGAATCGCCGGGAAGGAACGGGAAGAACACCACGCCCGTCTCGATGAAGATGATCAGGAACACGCAGCCGTAGGCCATAAGCGGGCCGGCGGCGATCCAGCTGGCGATCGCGGTGCGCGGGTCCTTAAGCAGCTCGGCGATGAAATTGATGAAACCCATGAAGTAAAACCTCTCAGTTGTGGGCGCGGACACGTCCAAGTTGACCAGTATACGGTTGCGGCACGAGCACGGGTCAAACCCCTCAAAAGTCTTACTTCATTACCAGCAAGTTTGCATAACTGACACCTGTCGCGCAATGCCGCCAAGATTGTCCTTCCTAATCCCTAGCGAATCGCTATACTTTATTGAATCGCATTGCCATGGCGCTAAGGGAGGGCGGCCGGTGAGCTTTATCAATACCATTCGCGAGGACATCAAGACCGTCCAAGCGCAGGATCCCGCCGCGCAAAACGGTCTGGTCATCTTCCTGTCCTACCCCGGCCTGCACGCCAAGTGGAACCATGTGCCCGAGCACTGGCTGTGGGAGCATGGACATCGCTCGCTCGCCCGTGTGCTCTCGCAAATCACCCGCCACATCACCGGCGTCGAGATTCATCCCGCTGCACAGATCGGCAAGCATTTCTTTATCGACCACGCCATGGGCGTCGTCATCGGCGAAACCACCGTCGTGGGCGACAACTGCGTGCTCTACCAGGGCGTTACGCTCGGCGGCACCGGCAACGAAACCGGCAAGCGCCACCCCACCCTGGGCAACAACGTCACCGTGGGCACGGGCGCCAAGGTGCTCGGCAACATTCGCATCGGCAACAACGTCAAGATCGGCGGCAATTCGGTTGTCGTTAAGGACGTGCCCGACAACTGCACCGTCGTGGGCGTGCCAGGCCGCATCATCAAGCGCAACGGCTGCCGCGTGTTCGAGGAGAGCTTCGATGCCAAGCAGCATCGCGAGTACATGCCCGATGACGCCGCCGAACAGTCCGCGCTCAATCGCCAAGGCATCACCGAGAATGCCCGCCGCGTCAAGGAACTCGAGCGAGAGGTGGCCGAGCTCAAAGCCCTCGTCACGAAGCTCATGGACGAACGCTAGAAGCGGATGGCTACCGACAACATTGACGTCAACGCAAAGGCGCGCCAGGGAATTCATCCCCGGCGCGCCTTATTTGTGATATGACAAAGGGGCTGCCCCTTTGTCAAATTATGCGAACTGGCTCAGATAGAGGTCGGCGTAGGCACCCTCGGCAGCCAGCAGCTCCTTATGCGTACCCTGCTCGATAATGTTGCCATGATCCATGACCAAGATCAGGTCGGCATCCACAATTGTCGACAGGCGATGCGCGATCACAAAGCTCGTGCGCCCGCGCATAAGCGCATCCATGGCACGGCCGATGGCAAGCTCGGTACGCGTGTCCACGCTCGACGTCGCCTCGTCCAAGATGAGAATCGCCGGGTTGTTGAGCAGTACGCGCGCGATGGTCAGCAGCTGGCGCTGACCTTGGCTGATGCTTTCGGCATCGTTGGCCACGTGCGTGTCGTAGCCCTGTGGCATGGTGCGCACAAAGAAATCGACCTGCGCGGCACGGGCGGCGGCCACGACCTCCTCGCGCGTTGCCTCAGGGCAGCCATATGCGATGTTTTCGGCAATCGTGCCATCGAACAGCCAGGCGTCCTGCAGCACCATGCCAAACTGCTGCCGCAGCTCGCCGCGATCCATGCGGCTCGTATCCACGCCGTCGAGCGTAATACGCCCGCCGTCAATCTCGTAGAAGCGCATGAGCAGGTTGATGAGCGTGGTCTTGCCCGCGCCCGTGGTTCCCACCACGGCGATCTTCTGGCCCGGCTCGGCGGTGAACGACACGTCGCGCATAAGCAGCTTTTCGGGCGTGTAGCCAAAGCGCACATGCTCAAAGGCGACGCGGCCCTCCACGCGACCCGGTAGCTTGGCGGCCTCGCCCGGCTGCGGATCGGCCTCCATCTCGGGCTCATCGAGCAGGTCGAACACGCGCTCCGCACTCGCCAGCGCGCTCTGCAGCGAGTTGAAGGTAAACGACAGCTGCGTCATGGGCTCGGATGCCTCGTAGATAAACTGAAAGAACGCTTGGAACACGCCGACGGTCATGTGGCCGGCAACCAGCATGCTGCAGCCCACAATCGCAATCACGATCTGTGCCAAGCGGCCGATAAAGCGCACCGCGGGGCCGACGGCATTAATCATAAAGTCGGCCTTGGCACTCACGCGTGCCAGCTCGCCCGAGGCCTGGTGCACCTCGGCAGAACTCTGACGCTCGCGGTTAAACGCGCGAATCACCAGACGGCCCGAGTAGCCTTCCTCGACTGCACTCGTAATCTTGGACACCCACTCCTGGCGCTCGCCGGTTACGTCATGCGTGCGGCGCGAGACCACCTTGGTCACCAGCAGCGACAACGCCGTAAAGAACAAAAAGACCAGCGTAAGCGGCACACTGAACACAAACATCACGCCCACAGCGCCCACTACCGTACCAATCGACACCAGCAGCTGCAGCAAGCCGCGCTGCATGCTCTCGGACATCTTGTCCAAGTCATTGGTCGCGCGGCTGACGACCTCGCCGGGACGATGCGCGTCAAAATAGGCGAGCGGCAGACGATTGAGCTTTTGAGCGATGCGGTTACGCAGACGCAGGTTGAGGCGTTCGGCCACGCTCGACATCAAAAAGCTCTGGAGCGCGTAGAACGAGGCAGCGGCCGTCCAGATCATAAAGTAGATGAAGATGGTCCTGCCGCAGTTCTCCCAGGTGATGTTGAAGGTGGTGTCGTTGGCAAACGCCACCTGAATGTGGCCCCACAGCTCATCGATCACGCGGGCGCTATATGCCGGCGCAGCGGTGTTAAAGATGGCATAGAACACGATGCTCGCGAACACGATATAGAAGCGCCAATGGTCACCGGCATCCTCGCTCCACAGGCGGCGCACCGTCGCCCAGGTGTCGCGGGGTTTCTCGTCCTCGTCCTCGTCGTCCACATCGCGCATGCGCTCTGCCTCAGCGCGGGCGCGCTCGTCCTCGGCGCGTTCGTTTTCCTCGTAGAGCGCTTGGCGGCGAGCCTCGCGCTCGGCTGCAGCCTTGGCGGCCTCGTCCAGCTCGGGTGCTACGGCAGCTGTTTCCTCAACCAGCCCTGTGGCAACGGCGTCATCAACGCTGGCCTGCTTCCTGAGCTCCTCGGTCATGCTACTCACCTCCCTTCATTTGCGATTCCGCGATGGCGCGGTACACCTCGCAGGTTTCCATAAGCTCGCCATGCGTGCCCAGGCCCACAACCTCGCCGTCCTTGAGCACGACGATCTGGTCGGCGTGCAAGATCGTCGAGATGCGCTGCGCGATAATGAGCACCGCAGCGTCACGCGTCTCGTTTTGCAACGCATGGCGCAGGGCGGCATCGGTCTTAAAGTCCAGGGCCGAAAAGCTGTCGTCGAAGATATATAGATCGGCATGCTTCATGAGCGCACGGGCGATTGCCAGACGCTGGCGCTGGCCGCCCGAAAAGTTCGTGCCGCCCTGCGCCACCGGAGTGTCGAGCCCCTGCGGCTGATCGAGTACAAAGGTGCTCTGGGCAACCTCAAGCGCGTGAAGCATGTCGGCCTCGGTCGCGCCCTCATTGCCAAAGCGCAGATTGCTTGCCACGGTGCCCGAGAACAGCCATGCCTTTTGCGGCACATAGGCAATGCGCCCGCGAATCTCGCCTTGCGAAAGCTCGCGCAGGTCGACGCCGTCCAGGCGAATGGCGCCCTTGGTGGCGTCGTGGAAGCGCAGCAGGAGCTTGGCCACCGTCGACTTGCCCGAACCCGTCGAGCCGACGATCGCGGTCGTCTGACCGCGGCGACAGGTAAAGTTCAGATCGCACAGCGTGTCCTCGTCGGCGTCGTCGAAACGGAACGACATATGATCGAACACGGCGACCGCGTCGGCACTGTCAACAGGCTCCGCCGCGCACGTATCCAGTGTGCGCTTGCCGTCCACAATGCTCGGCTCAATCTCCAACACCTGTTGCGCGCGGTTGAGGCACGCCGCAGCGCGCGGAAGCGTCAGAATCACCATCTGCGCCATCATCACAAAGAACAGGATCAGGATCGCGTATTCCAGTACGGCCGAGATGCTGCCGATTTGCATGGCATGGGCGCCCACGCGGTTGCCGCCCACCCACAGCACCGCCACCTCGGCGATGTTCATCAAAAAGAAGCTGGAGCTGTCGAGCCCCACAAACAGGTGGTTGACCTTAATGGCGTTGTCCGCGTAATCGCTAAATACCTCGTCCAGGCGCTGCTCCTCGTGGCGCTCCTTATTGAAAGCGCGGATGACGCGAACGCCCACGATGTTCTCGCGCAGCACCACGTTCATACGGTCGATAAAGCTCTGAAGGCGCATAAAAATCGGCGCGGCGTTAGCCACCGTAAAGACCGCCGCCACCAGCACGATCGCAACCACCACGCCCAGCAGCGTTCCCATGGCGGGATCGATGAACCAAGCAAATATGATGCCCGCGACGGCCAGGAATGGCACCGGCAGCACCAACTGAATCGTCTGAAGGATTGCCTGCTGAATCACGTTGATGTCGTTGAGTGAGCGTGTGATCATCGATCCGGTACCAAAGCGCTCAAAGTCGCTGGCCGCGAGCTCGAGCGATTTGTCGTACACGGCATTGCGGATATCGCAGGCCACGTTGGCGGCCAGGCGCGCCGAAAGATAGCAGCCCAGCACCGTGCCGCCGCTAGCCATGCTGGTCGCGATAAACATGTATAGGCCGTTACGTAAAATGTAGTCGACATCGCCCGTGGTAATTCCGGTGTTGACCATGTTCGCCAGCATCGTTGGAACCAACAGCGTACCGACGTTATCCACCAGCAGCACCAGTAGCGTCACTGCGACAAGCCCTCGGTAGGGCTTCAAAAACCTCATTAACAGTCGCACGACTCCCCCTCACGTTGATTCTCCGACTGATCTTCGGCTGCCACCTGCCGCTTAAATGCCTCGCACTCGTCGCCCAGGACTTGGGAGAATTTGCCAATCAAGCGCATAATCTCGCGCTGCTCACATGGCTCGAGGGCATCGAAGGCTCTCTGCTCGGCCCCTTGCGCCGGCATCGCATACCGTTTTGCAAATCGTCTACCCTCTTCGGTCAGGCTCACAACCTTGTTCTTGCGACTGCCTTCGGCAAACTCAAGCGTGGCGAAACCCCGCGCCGTCAAGGTTTTAATGGCCGAGTTTATAGTCTGTTTGCTATAGAACCATTCGCTTGTCAGACGACTTACAGCAATGCTGCCGCCCGCCGTGCTGGTGTCGACGAGCATCCAATAGGCGCAGTCCGAAAGACCACAGGTGCGCGCGAACTCCGAATAGATACGGTCAAGCCCGTTGAGCATCCGGTCGAAATCGACCAGGCTAACTGCATTATTCATCTCTCCCGCCATTCGATAGTCCGAGTTTTGACCAATTTGTTTTTAGATTAGTCCGAGATTTGACCATCGTCAATAAGTTCGTTATATATGGTCGGCTCTACATTGCATATCGACAGAAAAAGACCGCCGGCGCGGGGGCGGCGCCGGCGGTCACGCGAGAATAGCGATGTATTTGCCCGTTAGGCAGCGACGGCCTCGTAGACCGTGGCGCCCGCAAAGCTGTCGTGCAGGCTCTTGCCGCAGATCCAGGGCAGCTCAACGACCTCACAGACCGTGTTAACCAGCTCGGAGCAGTCAGTAAAGTGGCCCTTATCGTTGAGAGCCTCGCAATCCTGAACACGCCAATATCCATCGGTGTGCGTGATGTAGTACTCGTGGTTGTCGATCGTCACAAAAGCGCGCGTCTTGGAACGCAGCAGCTTCAGAAATCCTTCGAAGTCAGTCTCGACGACATCTCCAGCCTGGAACATGATGTTACCTCCTGGCCCGGCGCCACCATGGCGCGTTGATAAACGTTGGTACTCCTTTAGTAAAACCTTTATCAGAGCTTATGCGCGCATCATTTAGGCAAGTGGTAAAAAACCGCAGGGTAGACGGGATAAAACGTTTAACCATCTCATCAGCTTCTCACATTCTTGCCGCAGTTTTATGCAAGCCGACTTTTCCGATTGGCGGCCATTGCTGTTTGGAGCCCTTCGCGCGATTACGGCTACGGCACGACGGGTAAGAACGGAGCATCTGCAACGTCATCGCTAGGAGGACCCATGGAGACCATCGAAGCGCTCATCCATCGCCGCAGCTGCCGCAACTACAGCGATCGCCCCGTCGAAGCCGAAAAGCTCGCACGCATTATCGAGGCCGGCCAGTATGCGCCCAGCGGCATGGGACGCCAGCCGGTGACGTTTGTCGCCGTTACCGATCCCGCGACCATCGAGCGTCTCTCGCAGCTCAATGCGCAAGTCATGGGCAGCAACGACGACCCCTTCTACGGTGCCAAAACGGTTGTGGTGGTGCTGGTCGACCGCAGCGTGCCCACGCATCTGGAAGACGGTTCGCTTGCCATGGGCAACCTGCTCAATGCTGCCTATGCGCTGGGCGTTGATTCGTGCTGGATTCATCGCGCCCACGAGGTCTTCGATTCGCCCGAGGGCCTGGAGCTGCTGGCCAGCTGGGGTCTGCCCGCCGACGGAAGCCTGCGCGGCGTCGGCAACTGCATTCTGGGCTATGCCGAAGACGTGCTTCCCGAGGCCAAGCCCCGCCGCGACAACGTGGTGTATGTTCCGCCGTTCTAACGAACGGCGGACCCGTTGACGCTGCGCGGGCCGCATTCACGCCAATCTGACGTTCAATTTCGAGGGCGCGACCAAAAGGTCAGCGCCCTCTCATTTCACGTCACCTTGGCGCAAATGCGGCCCGCTCGCTGTTGGTGCCTGACATCGAGTGAGCCACTGTTGGCATCCGGCACCTGGGCAGCTAATTAACAGGATGATAGAAGGTGTCCACAACGGTTTGTTTTACGTTGTCCTGGTCCAGATAGAACTCGGCAAAGGTGTCGCCCTGCTGCATGGTTCCCTGCAGCGTCACGACATCAAACGAAGTCAGGCCGTGCTCGAGCATCGTAGTCGCCAGGTAGCTAAACTCATCGAGACCCAGGTTGGTCCATGTATAGTCGCCCATCGTCTGGTACAAGTTGATCAGCACGGCCGGATTGCTCTTGGCGCTGTTGAGCACCTTGGCCGCGAACGCCTGAAGGTAACTCACCTGACGCGTGGTTCGGTCGAGCGAGGACGTGAGCACAGAGGTATCGCGCCACTGCACGTACTTCTCGGCCATCTTGCCAAAGAGTGTTGTCTCCTGGCCCTCGACCACCGAGGTGCCCGGCACAGTCTGCGTGGGTACCAGCGTTACGCCGCCGATGGAATCGTTAATGGGCGCCACGCCCTCAATGTTGAGCGTGTAGTAATAGTCGACCGGAATATTGTCGAGCACACGCGAAGCGGCGGCGGCCGCCAAAGCCGAGGAATTGTCGCCGTCGGTGCCATAGGCAAACTGCAGGCACAGTTGCTCGGTCACCTGGCCGGCAAATGACCCATTGGAATACGTGTCCACGGCAACCATACTATCGCGCGGGATAACAATGCCGCGCGCCTCACCCGTATCGGTATTGAGTGCCACAACCATCACGGTATCGGACTGACCCTTCTGGGTGCCATCGTCGTTGTCGCGTCCATCAAAACCAATAAACGCCACCGTGGCCATATGCTTGTTGAGTTCATATTTCTTGCCGTTATAGGTGATGGTGTCGCCCTTGGCCTTAACGACCTTTTCGGTCTTTTCCTCGATCTTCTTTTTACCCTGGCTCACGCTATGGCTCACAAAGCCCCAGCCGGCAGCGACAATCGCGCCAATCACGAGCAGCACGATCACGAGCGTGCGAATACGGCGACGACGCTTGATGCGCTTAATCGACTCCTCAGAGCGACGACGGCGCTGCGGTGTCGCCTCATCGAGCGAAGGCCATTCGGCCTCATCAGCCGGCTGCGGCACATCATCCGCAACCTGCGCCGAAGCCTCGTCCTGTTCCGCGGCTTTGCCCTGCGCCGCATTTTGTGCGTCAGATGCCGAGACGACATCGGCGCGCTGCTGCATATCAGCAGGCTCTGCCACATCGGAAATCTGCTGCTGGGAAGTGTTCTCCTGGCCGCTTTCTTCGGGGTCTACCGCATCGATAAAGTATTTACCGCGTGGGTTCATTGCTACTTGGTTTCCTGATCATTAACTAAAACGCCGCTAACGATATAGCGCGAGTTGCTGCGCTGTGATTTGTCGAGCACGCAGGTGCTCAGCTGCACAATCTTACTATCTGCATCAAGCGATACGCCTTCGCGCACGTTTTTAAGGAGCGCGTCGGGATTGCAAACGGTATTGAAATACTCCTGACGCACGGCGGGATCGGCAAAGTTAAAGGAGTTGAGGATGTGGCGATTATCGTACTGGTAGGCCGAAACGATCTTGTACTTCAGGATATGGCCGGGTGTGTAGATGAAGAACTCGGTGTTCTCGTTAAAGAAGTCCGCATCCTCAAAATAATGCAAGTTATGGAACATGCGTCTGTTCACATGACCATAGATCACCGTGACGGGGTCACTAAAATCGCGGGCGTTGGCCATCTGGCTAAAGGCGGCGCCGTACGGATCGTACTTGCCATCCTTGTCGTGATTGAGATAGAACAGGTCGTCCACCGAGCTCTGTAGCAAGGGCGTATTGATATCGGTACCCGGAATGTAGAGCCAAGCGTAGATGTCGGCGTTCTCCTGGACCAGTGGAGCAAAATCGATGGGATTATCCGGCAGCTCGTCGTTCTTAGACTCGACCTTGGTCGCGGGCTTGCCCGTCGCGCTCATCTCCTCGGCGCCCTTTTGATCTAGATGGTGCATGTAGAGCACGTAGCCGCCACAGCCAACTGCAACCAACAACAGCACGGCGATAACACCTTTGAGAATTGCGGCGCGACGCCTTTTGCCCGGGTCGCCCACGTGCTTGCCCAACGGCTGCTCTGCCATGATATTCCTTCATCCCAAATCAGTTAAAAAAGGACCCGCACAAGTACGGGTCCTTAAATCATACGGTTGAAACCGTATGCGTGCTAGTTGTTCTTGCGAAGAGCAACAAAGGCGCAAGCGGCACCAGCGGCGGCAACAACAGCCACGGCGGCGACACCGGTAGTGTCCACACCGGTAGTCGGGGACTTAGCGCCGTTGTCGGTGGCGGCAGCACCAGTGGCAGTCTTCTCGGCCACGATGGTGTAGGTGGAGAGCTTGGTGACCTTAAAGGTAACATTGCCGTTGTTGTCGGCAGTGAGGTTCAGGGTCTCCTTCTCGTCATCGTTGTGCTGGACATAGACGGTGACCTTGGCGCCGGCGTAGGCCTTGCCAAGGGTGAAGGTGATGGTCAGCGGGTTGGACTCAGAAACAGTGCCCGCGACGGTCTCGGTGATCTCGAAGGAAGCGACCACGTTGGCGCCGGCAGGGGTGCCCGCGGCGTGCTTGGTGGTGGACTCAACCTTGACGTTGGCGTTGTTGACGCTCGCGGTCACATTGTTGGCGCCGGTGGTGGTGGTGTTGGCCGGGCTCGGAGCAGCAAAAGCAGCCACGGGCATAGCCAGGGCAAGAGCGAGAACGCTCAACGCTGCCATGAATCTCTTCTTCATGTTAGGTACTCCTCAACTTGCAGCTCACGGATTTTCAAGTGCTTAGTAGTATAGCCTTTTTCTGCAAACTTCGACCAAAGAGCTCTGCATGAAACAATGTTGCAGATTTTTGTTCGCTCATAGCCCCCAAACGGCACCTCGCTGTGACGACTTTATGTTCCGGCAGGTCTACGCCGTTTGATTTGAAGCCGAATTCGCCACGTCATCGCTCGTCTGCGCCGCTCCCTCTGCTTTTTGCCCGCCTTCATCCTTTTGAGCATCGGCAATGGTAGCAGCGACTGCGACCATGCCGCGCTGGGGCGCGACACCCGTCTGGGCCTGAGCGCCTTCGACAACTTCTATGCCTGCATGCGCGAGCTCGGGCGATTTAAACACTGCGTCCAAGTTGGCGCCACCGCCGGCATAGCCAAGCGCCGCGAGCGCGATGACGATTATCGCGGCAACGACCACGATCGGCACGTAACGATGCCAGCCTGCAGGATTGAGGCCGCTACGGCGGGCAGCACCGCGGCTAATATAGCCAAGCGTGCCATCGTGCTTGAGCTTTGAGCCCACCACACGCCTTCGTCCCCGCAACGAGGACTCGGCCTGCATGGCCAAGCGAGCGCTTGCCGAAGGATAGCCATATTTTGTGCGCTTGAACGAGCCGTCGAACCCCGAGGCACTTTTGCCCCACGTCCGCGAAGTCGTACGTCGGTTGACCGGCGCCGCACTTCGTTTTGTTCGGTTCGTTTTTGAAGTCTCCGCCATACTCCCCCGCACGTCGTAACACAATCGAAACAGTACTGCTTTGGACTGTATCACACGCGCCGCTCGTGGTCACGGCGCCTCGCTCAGCGGTCGTTGTCCTTCAGCAGGCGCCATAAAGTCGTGCGACTTATACCGAGTACCTCTGCCGCACGAGTCCGGTTGCCGTGAAGATGCTGCAGGACCAACCGCGCGATATCGCGCTCGGTATCGGCCAGAGGCCGCAAGATATACAAATCGCTTTCGAGTGTCGGGGCGCCAAAGGTCGCGGTCTTGATAACGTCCTCCTGGGCAAGTACCTCTTTCGCCACGGCACGCTCCACCGTACCCGCCCCCACTAATATATAGAGTCGTTCCGATACTTCGCGCAGCTGCAGGTAATTGCGGGGCCAACGGTACGCATCGAGCGTCTCTGCCGCCGCGGGCGACAAGGCAGGCGTTGCCGTCTCAAACATATCTGCCAGATACTCCAGATAGCGCGCAACTTTTTCCGACGCGCCGCCCTGCTCGGCAATCGCCGGCGCCACACTCACGGCGCAGGCCAGACGTTCGGTCACAAAGGCAGCCTGGTCGCTTTCGCCACCACCCGGCATATCGTTTGCCGTCAACACCACATGGCAACGAGTTGCGAGCGCCATGTCGATCATTGCGGACACGAGCTCGCGCAGGCGCTGAGATCCAACGGCATGCCAGCCGCCCATGCAAAGCGTCAGCCCCGTTTGGAAAAGCGGCGATTCGGAACTTTTAAGCAGATGGCGCCAACCGCGATCCGTAAGCTCATCGAGCGCAACGGACACAAAGGGCTGATCGGCATAGGGTCCATCCAGGTACAAACGTTTTGCAATCTGGTCCTGTCCCGCGCCCAGTTCACCCTCGAGCATAAGGGGCACCCCGCGTGCGTAACCCTCCCGTACGGGGGCAGCGACCGCCGCCGCGTCTTCGACGATGCCGTACGTGCTCGACTCGTAGCGAGCCTCGACTTCGTCGGCATTGAGCCACTCGATGCCCGCATGCGCCGCGGCGGCGCGCACTTCGTGCGCCACGACTACCCAAAGCGCCCCGCGCTCCTTGGCCGTCGGTCGCACCGTCAAGCTCAACCGCATGCCCTCGCGTCCCATCACCAGGCGCGATCCATCACCCACGCGAGCGAGACGCTCGGAAACAAAAGCAGCGATATCCTGCTCGAGCGCAGCGTCACTCACAGTCGAGATTACAACGCCACCGCGCTCGTCGATTGCCAGCGCCGATGCTCCGACTGCGGACAACGCCTCAATCAGAATCTGCAGCTTGGCATCGCTGTCCATGGTTCGCCCCGTCTCTAGCCACAGCCCCTATCTGCGGCCTGGCATCTCAAGTGTTTCAAAATTGAACGATATTGCTCACTAAACACTATAGGGCAGAAGCCGCCGTCCTGCGAGTATATGAATTGCCCCGCATCGCCATCCTGGCGGGGCGATAAGAGCTCTTCGGGACCTATCAACCTGCGGACAAGCCATACCCGCAAGAGCTCCTATCGCTCCACCGTGAGAATGTGCTCACCAGCAACCAGCATGCAAATAAGCTGCTTCTCTACCAGATTCCCAGCACGTGCTGCATTCCCAAACTCATGCACGCAATGCCAATCCAGCAGCAAAAGCCCAATGCGATAGGCTTGCCGCCCTTTTTGACCAGCTCGACGATATCGGTATTAAAGCCAATAGCCGCCATGGCCATCACGATAAAGAACTTCGACAGCTCCTTGATGGGCGCCGTAATGGACGTGGGAAGCGGAAACACCGTGGTGATCACGCTCGCCAGCACAAAGAACAAGACGAACATGGGAAACGCGCGCTTAAGCGAAAACGTGCTTTTGGCATCACCGCCGGCCTTGCGCGCCAGATGCATCCGCCAGCATGCGAGGACCAGCGTGATGGGAATGATGGCCAGTGTTCTGGTGAGCTTGACCACCGTGGCGCTCTCGAGCACATTGGCGCCGGGATGCATGCTGTCCCAGGCGCTCGCCGCAGCCGTTACCGATGAGGTGTCGTTGATGGCGGTGCCGGCAAACAGGCCAAAGCCCTCGTTGGTCAGCCCGAGCATGCCGCCGAGCGTCGGAAACACGAGCGCCGCGATAACGTTAAACAGGAAGATGACCGAAATAGCCTGGGCAATCTCACGATCGTCGGCATCGATGACGGGCGCTGTCGCGGCGATGGCAGAACCGCCGCAAATCGACGAGCCCACACCCACAAGCGTCGCGATCTTGTCCGGCACGTTCATAACGTGGCAGAGCACAAAGGCAATGACAAGCGAGGTCGAGATCGTCGCCACGATAATCGGCAACGACTGGGCGCCTTTGGACAGAATCTGCGAGAGGTTCATGCCAAAGCCAAGCAGGATAACCGCGTACTGCAAGACTTTTTTGGACGTATAGGTAACACCGGCAGCGAGTTGTTCGCGACGATTCTTGGGAAAGACGAGCGCTAGGACCATACCAAAGAGGATGGCAAACACCGGCCCGCCGACCACCTCAATCTGTTTGCCGAGCAACGTCGCGGGGATGGCGATGATCAGGCAGAACAAGACGCCCTTCCAGCGCTCGCGTACGATATTCGCCAGTTGCATATGGGAATCCTTCTTTCTATTTCACGTTTGCGACGGCTTATGATACGGCAACATTGAGCGCAGCCCTGCGCAAATACAGACTAAGATGCCGCAATAGCTCTCGGTCGACAGCCGAATTACCCACCGCGCCAGGCTGATTCGCGGCATAATAAACAACTGACATATGAGTTTGATAGAACAGTTGCGAGGCGCTATGGAAGAATCGATGCACGTCGGCGAGCAGGAAGCGAGTCTACAGGACCAGTCCTACCACACCATTCGACGCAAAATCGTCTACCTGGACTACAAGCCGGGCGAAAAGCTGGGCGTCAAGCAGCTTTGCGACGACCTGGATATGGGGCGCACCCCTGTGCGCGAGGCACTGGTGCGTCTGGCGCAAGAGGGTCTGGTGCGCACCGTGCCCCAAAGCGGCACCTATGTCTCGCCTATCAACCTCACCCTCGCCGAGAGTGCCTGCTACATACGCGAGCACCTGGAAAAGCAGGTGATTGTGGAGTGCTGCGCCCGTGCCACCTCGGCAGGCATCGAGCAGCTTGACCGGGCCATCGCGCTGCAGGAAAAGGCCATGGCCGAAGAGGATCGCATCGGATTCTTTTTAAGCGACAACCTCATGCACCGCATGATCTTTAGCATCGCGTGCCGCATCACCGTGTGGTCATGGCTCGAAGAGACCAATGCCGACCTGGAGCGCTTCCGCTGGCTGCGCGCCGCCACGCAGACGCTCGACAATCAGGAGATTGTTAACGAGCACAAGCAAATCCGCCGCGCCATCGCCGGTCGCGATCCTATCGAGGCAAGCTTTTTGGTCAGTAAGCACCTGCATATGATGTTCCGCAACCAAACCGAGGTCCTGGACCAATATCCCAAGTACTTCGAGACCAGCAAGCTCCGCTAACCTGCCAAAAAGGGACAGGTTTATTTTGGCAGGCTTTATCTGGGCAAATGCAACAAGGCCCGGCTCCGCCTGATGACGCGGAGCCGGGCCTTAATCGTAAGGATAACGGAACTCGATTATTCCACGGTAACGCTTTTCGCCAGGTTGCGAGGCTGGTCAACGTCGCAGCCGCGCAGAATGGCAACCTCGCGGGCAAGCAACTGCAGCGGGACGCTCGCCGTGATGGGGCTGAACACGTCGCGGACGGCCGGCACGCGAATGATGCAGTCGGCGATCTTGTTGATTTCCTCATCGCCCTCGGTAGCAACGACGATGACCTTTGCGCCACGCGCCTTGCACTCCATGAGGTTCGACACCGTCTTATCGTACGTTGCGCTCTTGGTTGCCACCGCGATGACAGGGAAGCCCGGGTCGATCAGCGCGATGGGGCCGTGCTTCATCTCGCCGGCAGCATATGCCTCGGCGTGCAGGTAGCTGACCTCCTTGAGCTTGAGCGCGCCCTCGTAGGAAATGGCGGCGCCCATGCCGCGACCCACGAACAGTGCAGACTGCGCGTCCTTGCACACAAGCGCGGCCTCGTGCACGGCCTCGGTCTGTGTATCCAGGATCCACTGGATCTGCTCGGCCGTATCGGAAAGCTCGCGGAACAGCATGCGCGTCTGCTTGGTGGTCAAGCGGTACTTGACCTGCGCCAGCAGCAGGGCCAAAAGCGTGAGGCTCACGACCTGACCGATGAAGCTCTTGGTCGAAGCGACTGCGATCTCCTTGTTGGCCTTGGTGTAGATAACGCCGTCGCTCTCGCGCGCCACCGGGCTGCCCACCACGTTGGTGATGCCAAAGACCTTGGCACCCTTGATGCGCGCATCGCGAATGGCGGCAAGGGTGTCGGCCGTCTCGCCCGACTGGGACACGGCAACGACAAGCGTCGTCGGCGTAATGATGGGGTTGCGGTAGCGGAACTCGCTAGCCGCCTCAACCTCGGTAGGAATGCGAGCCCAGCCCTCAATAAGGTTCTTGGCGATGAGACCGGCATGGTAGCTGGTGCCGCAGGCAATCACATACACGCGGTCGATATCGTTGAGCTCCTCGAGCGAAAGGCCCAGCTCATCGATATCGAGCTCGCCAGCGGGGGTCATGCGGCCCACCAGGGTATCGCGTACGACGCGAGGCTGCTCGTGGATCTCCTTGAGCATAAAGTCGGGATAACCGCCCTTTTCGGCCATGTCCAGGTCCCAGTCGATATGGGTGATCTTGGGCTCAATCACGTTGCCGGCCTCGTCGGTATACTCGACGCCTGCGGGCGTGAGCTTGGCAAACTGGCCGTCTTCGAGCACCACGACATCGCGGGTGGCATCGATAAGCGCAATCACGTCGGAGGCAACGTAGGAACCGGTCTCGCCCACACCGACCACAATCGGGGAGTCCTTGCGGGCAACGGCAATCACGCCAGGCTCGTCGGCACACACGGCGGCCAAGCCATAGGCGCCCACCACGTGGGTGCAGGCCTCGCGCACGGAAGCCATCAGATCGCGCGTCTTGGCATAGGCCTCTTCGATCAAGTGCGCGAAGACTTCGGTATCGGTCTCACTCTTAAAGTGATGGCCACGACCCTCCAACTCCTCGCGCAGCTCGGCGAAGTTCTCGATGATGCCGTTGTGGACGATGGCGATGCGACCGTCGCAGCTAGTGTGGGGATGAGCGTTGGCAACAGAAGGCTTGCCGTGGGTAGCCCAGCGGGTGTGGCCAATGCCGCAGGTAGCATCGCTGTCGATGTTGGAGAGCTCGCTCTCAAGGCCCGCGACCTTGCCCACGCGGCGAATGACATCGAGATGTGCCGCGGCACCCTCGCCCACCTCGAGCGCGACACCCGAGGAGTCATAGCCACGATATTCCATACGCTTAAGGCCCGTGACCAGGATGTTCTTTGCAATATCAGAGCCGGTGTAGCCGACAATTCCGCACATAGGATAAATCCCTTCGTCCGCGTGACTGCAAAACGTCCACGCACATGGGCGCTGAGACGTATAACGTTCGA
The DNA here is from genome assembly GCA_958423535.1 of uncultured Collinsella sp. Classification (GTDB taxonomy): domain Bacteria; phylum Actinomycetota; class Coriobacteriia; order Coriobacteriales; family Coriobacteriaceae; genus Collinsella. The sequence goes on along the minus strand of CATZRJ010000015.1, from coordinate 21,448 downwards.
GTATTGTACTCACGCAAGCACAAGCTGATATACCAGAAGTGGTATCTTAAACTGGATACCACTCGATGCACACATGCCCAAACCACCGCGATTGGGACAGGCGCCTTTATGGTTGCTTGGACCGGGGCGGCGACCTGCCCCGGTGAAAGATCTCGATCTGTAACATCTGGGCCTCCGGAAGCCGGCTTAGTGTTACAGATCAAGACATTACGATTCAGCCCCTGCACTATGTCTCGATCTGTAACAGGTAGAGCCGGTTTTGCCGTCAAGATGTTACAGATCGAGACAATTGAAGGCCCGGGCAGCTCAAACCGCCACAAAGGTACCTGTCCCCATTGTGGTGGTCGCGCTTGCAACGATGTTTGCCCAGATAAAACCTGCCAAAATAAACCTGTCCCTAATTGGCAGGTTTTGACGCCCTCGGGACGAGCGATGCTACAATCTGACTTGTACTTGAAACGCATCAAAGGGGCCGCTATGGCAAAGGTTAAAATCAGCGACGTCGCGCGCGAGGCAGGGGTCTCGCTGGGCACGGTATCCAACGCGCTCAACCACCCCGAAAAGCTGCGCCCCGAGACCCTCAAACTCATCAACGAGACCATCAATCGCCTTGGCTACCTGCCCAACCAAAGTGCCCGTCAGCTCGCGGGCGGCACTACCAAGTCCTTTGGCCTGGTCCTCCCCCGTCTCGACCATGGCTTCTCGCTCCAAATTGCCAGCGGCGCCCACAACGAGGCCCGCAAGCACGGTTACGACCTGCTCATCGCCAACGCCGACAACGACGACATCCTCGAGGACCATTACCTGCGCTATTTTATGGGCACGCAGATGTCCGGCGTCATGGTTCAGCCCATGGCGTCCCCCGATTGGCATCCCGCAATGACCAAGATGCCCGTGCCGATCGTCCATCTGGACATCCACTGCTCCGAACCCGGTTACTACGTGGCCGCCGACAACGAGGCGCAGGGGCGCATTATCGCCGAGCTCGCCATCGCCCGCGGCGCGCGCCATATCACCGTTGTGGGCAGAGCGGCATTTATGCAGCTCACCCTGCGCGTACTTGGCATTCACAAGGCCCTCGCCCTGCATCCCGATATCAAGATCGAAGTCATCGACGCCGGCGAATGGAATACCGCTGCCGACGGTTACAGCATCGGCGCTCAGATTGCCGATCGCTCTTCCGACGAGCGCCCCGATTTTGTCATCGGCCTTACCGATGTATTGGCCTCGGGCGTTATCTCGGCGTTGACCGACAAAGGCATCCCCGTCCCCGAGCAGGTCCGCGTGGCCGGCTGCGACGGCAACCCGCTTGCATGGAGCGGCGCGGTACCGCTCACCACCGTAGCACCCCCGGGCTACGAAATTGGCCGCAAGGGTGTCCAGCTGCTCATGGAGCAAATCGAGAACAAGGCGCCGGCAAAAACCAAGCACACCCGCATTGGCTCCGCAGCTCGAACCGTTACTGCGGTCACAGCCGCCGAGGACATCAACCGTCAGGAACTCGTGCGGCCGTTCCTCTTGGAGCGCGCCAGTACCCGGGCGAGCAGCCAAGCCGAAGCCACCGCCATCAACCTCGGCGCGTATCTATAGCACGTCGGCCAGTATGCCAAAACGCCGCTTAAGCAAAAGAGGCCCGACCATTGCCGGACCTCTTTTGCTTAAGCGCAAGGTCAGCCGATTGCTCGTTTCAACTCCGCAATTGTCTAGCGCACGGCCTTGACCGCCGTCGTCAGATCGAACAACGTGTCGAGCACGACCTCACAGCCGTCCACCACGTCCTGCGGCAGCGGAACGATGTCGGGAACGGCAAAGACATGGCAGCCGGCCGTAATGCCCGAGACGCAGCCGTTGCGCGAATCCTCGACCACGGCACATTCCTCGGGGGCAAAGCCCGCGCGCTCGCAGGCAAGCAGATACATCTCGGGATCGGGCTTGCCGTGCACGACGTCCTCGCCGCAGGTCACCGTCTCGAACTTGTCAAAGAGTCCGACCATCTTAAGGTTGCGCTCCGCTGTAACGTGGCGCGACGAGGTCGCAAGCCCCACGTGATAGTCCGCAGCCAGCAGCTCGTCTAGGCACTCGGCGGCGCCGGCCTTAAGCTCCAGTTCGGTCTTGACTATCTCGTCGCGAATCTCCTTGTGGCGGACATAGATCGCCTCGGCGGTTTCGCGACTACCGTAATGTTCATCAAGGATGTCCATGACATCGGGCAGTGTGCGACCGATAAACTGATGGATCAGCGCATCATCAATCGCGACCCCCAGCTCAGCGGCGCCTGCCTTCCAGGCCTTAATCCCCAAACGCTCGGTATCGACCAGCGTTCCATCCATGTCAAAAATAACAGCCTTGATCATATCGGCCCCCTCACCGGATTGCATTACTCCCACTCTACCGCACTTTACAAACTTGTATATAACGTATATAGCATATTGCACTTTCGTTACATAGATAGAAGTCTTATGACAAGCAGCTCGGTAGAATTATAGTTTTCGACCGAGTACTCAATGGTAAGGATCGTTTCATGCTTTCAGACACTACTGCACCTGCAGAGGAGCTTCAGGACAAACTCGCGACGCTCGAGCAGTTGCTTTTGGCATACGGACGCGTCGCCATCGGCTTTTCCGGTGGCGTCGACAGCAGCTTTTTGGCCGCGGTCTGCGCCCGCATCATGCCTGCCAGCACGCTTCTCGTTCACCTAACCACGCCGCTCATCGGCACGCCCGAGCAGGCTTCATTTGAGCGATCCGTTGACGGACAAGCCAGTGAAGAACCGCATTTTAAGCTCCCCGTACTCAATCTTTCGGTCGATCAGCTGCAGCTCCCCCAAGTAGCTTGCAACGACGCCAATCGCTGCTACCACTGCAAGCACGCCGGCTTTACTGCCATCGTGAACCACGCCAAGTCACTCGGCTTTCCCACCGTCATCGATGGCAGCAATGCAAACGATCGCGGTGACTACCGCCCCGGCATGCGCGCGGCAGAAGAGCTCGGTGTACGCTCCCCTCTCATGGAGGTCGGCTTTACCAAGGACGAAGAGCGCGAGCTGCTGCGCGCATGGGGCTATCCCGTCTGGAACCTGCCGGCGGGAGCCTGTCTTGCCACGCGCGTCCCCACGGGCGAGGAGCTTACGCACGAGAAGGTCGACCTGATTCGCGCCTGCGAGGATTACCTACATGATCTTGACCTGGCTCAGGTCCGCGCACGCCTGGTCGGCGGCTGCATGCATATCGAAGCCGCTCCCGCAGATGTCGCCAAGATTGCTGCCCTCGGCGGAACCGCCGTCGACGACAAGGGCAAAACCCCGTTGCCCGCCGCCATCGAGTCCGCGCTGCGCGAGCTGGGCTGCGGCCACATCTCCCCCGAGGTCACCCCCTACATCCACGGCAACATGAACCAATAGCGCATCCCGATGAGTTGCGGTGGAATAGTTCCTGTTTTGCGGCCAATCGGGCACAAACAGGAACTATTCCACCGCAACTTCGTTTGGCGGGCATTGACCCGCAGACCTGCCAATAAGGGACAGGTTCATTTTGGCAGGTTTTATCCGGAGAAACGCAAACAGGGCCACGACACCCATATGGCATCGCGGCCCCAGGGCATCTATGCCAGTACGTATTGATAAGTATCCCCCATGGGCACAAAGGTGACCGGCAAGCCTGCACCAGCGTCTCCGAGCGCAGCGGGCAACCATGTCGACATGCATTCCATACCCGGCTCTTCGCCGTTAAAGTGACCCATATGGATGGCGCATTTCCCCTGACCGAGCATTGCGGCGTCGCGGATGTACTCACTCACCGTAAAGTCGATAAACTCCATGGCCAAAATGCAATCGATGTCATCAGAGTCGATATGGGCAATCTCGTCGTTATCTCGTCCCATAATGTGCATGGGAATCTCGACATTGCGAACGAGCGCGTCACCGTCGCCGATCAAGCGCGTTCCATTTAATCCAAGCTTGTGTACGAGCGCCTGCGCAAGATCGCGGGCCGGCGTTGGCTCAATGCGGTACCTCATGAATGACTCGTCTACCGCGGAGCCAAGCCAGTCCATCTTGGCCGCAAATCCGTAAAAGATGCCGTCGACCATCGAACCGTCCGAGGCGAGCGGAACGCCCGAGTGGATATAGTCATGGCAACGCCAGACCGCTCCACCCCAATCGTCAAGCAAGGCGCACTTTGCCTCAAAGGTCTCGTTCCCTGCGACCACCTCACGGCTGTCTCCGTGGTTCCAGAACAGCGCCTCGTGCGGAACAATCAGGTTGGCGCCAAGCTCCTTGGCACGGCGAATTACCTCCGCCGTAGCCCAAATGCATGTAACGATTCCGGTACATTGCTGATCGATGTTGCCGTAAAGCACCCGGTCGCGCGTCGTCGCAAGCTCGATGGGCTTACCGGTAAAAGCATCGATGCCGCCGCAATAGTCCTGGATAGCTTGAATAGCCTCACTGATAAGCATATGTAACAACCCCTTCGACATAATATGCAGGGCGGCAGCAAACACACCGCCCTGCGGAATCATCTATAGGCGGCATTTTTTGAGCCGAACCACCTATATGCGACCGCTTTTCTAGCGCTCGGAAATCGGACCGTTCTCAAGCTCATCCTCGCTAAAGCCAAAGAACCAGGCAACGGCAAAGCTTACGATAAAGCCAGCTGCCGAAGCGATAGCGGCACAGATCAGGTTCTCGTTGCCACCGCCGACAAACGTCATAATATTGAGCACGTTGGAAGCAGCACCAGCAAGATAGGCATTCACATGCAAAGCGAGCGCCCCGGCACCGGCGACAAATGAACCCGCCATGCAGGCAACGAACAGTTTACGATAGCGGAACAGCATGCCATAGATGAACGGCTCGCCGACGCCTCCGATGAGCTGGGCGACAAGATAGCCAGCACACAGGCGCTTTTCCTCCTTGTTACGGAGTTTGAGCCATGTCGCAATCTCCACTCCATAGGCAGCCCACAGCGCAACCGTAGCAGCGACCATAATAAAGCTGTCAGAGCCCGTCGACATGAAGTTTGCAATGGCAATCATAATGACCGCGACATGCATGCCCGTAATGACCATGGGCAACCAAATTGCTGCAAGCAAGCCTCCACCAATAATCGCCGCGATGCCACCCTCGGCGCCGAGGAACCCAAAGATTGCAGCCAGGCCGTTGCCGCACAAAGAGCCAAGAGGGGCAAGCAGGCAAAGCGCAAAGGGGACAGTCAGAGCAAGCGTGCAAAGCGGCGTAAACACCGTAGTAAGCGAATCAGGCATATGCTTGCGCAGGAACTTTTCGAAGACGGACATCAAGGCCACTGTGAGCAGAACGGGGATGACCGTCTGTGCATAGTTTTCAGGCACGCAGGGAATGCCGTAAACGCTAAAGGCTTTTCCCTCGGCTGCCATTTGCATAAACGTCGGTTCGATAAGCACACCGCCCATAAAAGCACCGTACATAGGCGTGGCGCCAATGTTCTTGGCGGCCGAAAAGCCCAAGAAGACTGGTATAAAGTAGAACGTCACGTTGTAGAGCATATTGAGCAGGACATATAGATCGCTCGTATCCGCAATGAGATTGAGCATCGTTGGCCCGAGTACGACGGCAACGGTTTTGAACATGCCCGAAGCGAGCAGCAATGGAATCATCGGAACCATGGAGCCCGAGAGGTAGTTAAGAATCGCATTGCCAACGGCTGCCGGGGTAAGCGGTGTTTTGACTCCACTTGCATCGAGGTTCTCGTCGATACTCTCCTGCTTGGCCAAGCCGCTCATCTTGATGAGCTCGTCATATACCTTAGGCACGTTTTGCCCAATAATCACCTGGAACTGCCCGCCAGATATTTGAGCGCCGATGACGCCGTTAACTTTTTTAACAGCGTTAATGTCAGGCAACTCCATATCCTTAAGGTTAAAACGCAGGCGCGTCATGCAGTGGGCTGCAAAGGTGATGTTATCTTTGCCACCCAACGCCTCGAGCACATCGGCTGCGATCTTCTTATTGTCAGCCATATCATCTTCCCTTTCGAACGATCCGGTTCCTTCCTCGCTGCGCGCGCGAGGAGACAAAGCGGACGGTGGTCTGCCGCCCACATGGAAATATTCGATTGTTGAGGGAAACGGCGTAAAGACAAAAAGCTCCAAAACGAGACATCGACAGGTCGCCCTGTCTTTACGTCACGCTTCGGAAGCTCAGCTCTCGAATAACACCTTATGTGGTCCAAGGTTATCAGCTCTGCCATGTGAACGGCGGCCTCATGGTGCCCAAAAGTCTGCGAACGGTAGGCTTTCTTCCCCGAACGGTATAGAAAGCGCCTATTTGTCGGCTAACACCTCGCCCGTCACGTTGCCGGCATAGACCCGATTGACATGGAGCATGAGATACACCTTCTCCTCGGGCACGATGGAGGCATGATACGTTTCCTCGATAAGTTCTGCCATTTTGTCAACACAAGCCGCTATAGCCGGATGCTCTTCACAGAGAGGACGATAGAGCGCCGCATTATCGGTATTAAGCGGCTCCCCGGTGCGGACGCGCTCTAACAAGTAGCGTACATGAGTGTCATAGCGCGCATAGTCAAAAGCATCGCGGTCAACGGCGATAGCAAGATCTTTCTCGATAATCGCTACGAGCTTTTCAATCAGACGTTCCTCGCGGCGGACGTCGTTTGACTTTGCCTTACTAGAACTTGCCATAACGCTGTTAACGATGCAGAGCGCGATGCCTGCCCTCTCCCCGCGTGGCATAGATAAACCGAATTCGCGCTCTATGCCAGCATGGGCAAGCGCCGCAATCTTAAATTCAATGGGATATTGTTGCTGAACGTCACAAGAAAGCGGCATCTGAACATACATGTGCTCACGGCAGCGCTTGATGGCAAAACTGATATGGTCGGCAAGCGTAAAAGGGAGGTTCGCCGACAGCTCACGCGAAATGTTGGTGCGCGCGACATCGGCAATCTGCGCACTAAATTCCATTACCTTGGGATCGATCTCGTTAAGAAGTGGCAGGTAGCGTGCATCAACGTTGTAAAACGTGCGCTCAATCTGCGCAAGCGAAACCTCATCGGGGCCGTCAGGGAAACCAATGCCTTTCCCCAGCGCCACAAGCTCGGTTCCCTTATCGTTGACAAGCAAGGCGGCATTGTGATTAATGCGCTTAACGACCCTCATGATGCCTCCGAAAATAGGCGCAGCCGAAGGGCAAGCGCAATGAATTCCAGTTAAGATGGTTCGCCTCGATTATTCCACGCAACGTCACGCGAGACAAGCAAACCCGAGCTCCCACAACCTACCAAAAAGGGACAGGTTTGTTTTGGCAGGTTTTATCTGGGGAAACGTAAACAGGGCCGCGACACTTATATGGCGTCGCGGCCCTTTTCCTTGGAGAAGGATCGATTAGTTGAACGGGATGACCGTTCTAGTCTTCGAGTCCGCTATTGATGAGCTCCGCGATCTCAACGGGATCGGTGCTCGCGAGAGGCGGCGGTATACCCGATCGTCCTTGGTTGGCAGATACCAATCCCGCGGAAGTCTTCCTTACAACACAGACCTGACCGCAGCTTCGATACCGTCGGCGTCCAAACCGTACTTGTGCAGCAAATCGACCGCAGGGCCGGACTCGCCGTACACATCGCGCACGCCGACGCGTCGTATCGGCACCGGATGCTGCTCCGCGAGCACCGAAGCCACGGCCTCGCCAAGACCACCGATAACCGAATGCTCCTCGGCGGTGACCACGCGACCGGTCTTCTTGGCGCTGGCAACCACCAGACGCTCATCAAGCGGCTTGATCGTGTGCATGTTGATGACCTCGGCGTCAATACCATCGGCAGCGAGCGCCTCGGCAGCCTCAAGCGCCTCGGCGACCATGAGGCCGCATGCGACGATAGTCACATCGGACCCCTCGCGCACGACCACGCCGCGACCAATCTTGAACTCATAGTCCTCGCGGTCGTTGATGACCGGTGTTGCCAGGCGGCCGAAGCGCATGTAGACCGGTCCCTCAAACTCATAGGCGGCGCGCACGCAAGCGCGAGCCTCGATGTCATCGGCGGGAACGATTACCGTCATACCCGGGATCGTGCGCATGAGCGCGATGTCCTCGCAGCACTGATGCGTTGCGCCGTCTTCACCGACCGAGATTCCCGCATGCGTGGCGCCAATTTTGACGTTGAGGTGCGGATAGCCGATGGAATTACGCACTTGTTCGTACGCACGGCCGGCGGCGAACATGGCAAAGGTACTCGCAAAGGCGACATGGCCCGTGGTCGCAATGCCAGCGGCGAGCCCCATCAAGTTGCTTTCGGCAATGCCGGCATCGTAGAAGCGCTCAGGGTGCGCAACCTTAAACTTACCGGTCTGGGTGGCGGCGGCCAAATCGGCATCGAGAACCACAAAGTCATCGCGCTCATTGCCCAGCTCGACAAGTGCCTCGCCATAGCTAACGCGCGTGGCGACTTTCTTGACGTCTGCCATTAGAGCTCCTCCCCTGCTGCTGCGAGCTCGGCCATGGCCTGCTCAAACTGTTCATCGTTGGGCGCCTTGCCGTGCCGGCCCACCTGGTTTTCCATAAAGGAGACGCCCTTGCCCTTCACCGTCTCGGCGATAATGGCCACGGGCGAGTCGCTCACTTTGCGAGCCTCGGCAAAGGCGGCGGCAATCTGCGCCATGTCGTTACCGTCGGCGAGCTCGATCACATGCCACTTAAAGGCGCGGAACTTGTCGGCAAGTGGCATAGCCGAGTTAACTTCGTCGATACTGCCGTCAATTTGCAAGCCATTGTGGTCGACGATAGCGACGAGGTTATCCAAGTCGTGGTTGCCGGCGAACATAGCCGCCTCCCACACCTGGCCCTCCTCGCACTCGCCGTCGCCCAACAGTGTGTAGACGCGGTAATTGTCACCCCAGTGCTTTGCGGCAAGTGCCATTCCAACCGCAGCGGAGATACCCTGACCGAGCGATCCGGTAGACATGTCGACGCCCGGCGTGTCATTCATATTGGGATGACCCTGCAGGCGGCTGCCGATATGACGGAGCGTCTCGAGTTCATCTTTGGGAAAGAACCCGCGCTCGGCGAGCACGGCGTAGAGTGCCGGAGCGCAATGTCCCTTGGAGAGCACAAAGCGATCGCGCTCAGCGCGGCTCGGATTCGCCGGGTCAACATCCATTTCCTCAAAGTAGAGGTAGGTCATAATGTCGGCGGCGCCAAGCGATCCGCCCGGATGCCCCGACTTGGCTGCATGAACCGCAGTCACGACACCCTTCCTGACCTCATTGGCGACCTTCGCCAGCTCCTGGTTGGTCATACGAATTCCTCTCTTGAGAACAACCCCGGCACTGGATAATGCGATGCCGGGGCAATTCACTCGTTTAAGGCGGCGCATTCATTCTGAATCGCCTTCTGGTCCATATACGCGTAGGCGATACCCAAGGTACAGACGGCACCGCCTGCGATCTTCATTTTTCAGATGGCGTGCCAGACGGAAATTTCACCCTGAAACACAAAAGCCCCAAGTCAACAAAAGCCAGGAGCCTTTGCCAACTTGGGGCATTACGAGTCGCCGCCGTACAGGCAACGACGACCCTTACTCCTTCTGCCATCAACCGATATGGACGACTCGGCTTGTCCGGTTACGGCAGGATGTGGAATCCAAGCGTTTCGATATCACGCGCGAAACCCTTAACGGTGTCTAGCGAATACTCCATGAGGTCCTTACCGACGTTCTTGCGCTTGGCCAGGATGCCGTTGGGAACGGTAATGATCTGGCACCCCACGGACTCGGCCTGATAGATATTCAGCAGCTCACGGGTAGACGCCCAGAGCACCTCACACTGCGGCTTTGCCGCGGCCTTTTTGACAGACTCAGCCATCAACGGCAGCGGATCAACGCCGGTATCGGCAATACGGCCTGCGAAGATAGAGATGATAGACGGCGTCTCAGCGGAGACAGCGTCCACAAACTCATCGACCTGCTCGGGAGTAAAAATCGTCGTGACGTTGACCTTGATGCCGTCGGCAGAAAGGCGCTTAACGAGCGCCGCGGTCGACTCGCCCTTGGTGTTGAGTGCGGGAATCTTGACATACACATTGTCAGCCCAAGTCGCAATCTCGCGAGCCTCGGCCTCCATGCCCGCTTCATCGTCCGCAAAGACCTCAAACGAAACCGAGACATCGGTGATGTGCTCGAGCACGGTCTTGGCGAACTCGCGGTAATCGGTCACGCCACCCGCCTTCATAAGCGAGGGATTAGTCGTAAAGCCCTGAACGTTACCGTTCTCGGCCATGTCGAGCATGCCCTCGAGATTGGCACCGTCGGCAAATACCTTGATTGCCATAATGTACTCCTTACATACATGATGATATAGAAATGTACGGACTGAATTGTTTGTCAAAAGCGCCGCCGCATCAGAGTGGAACGGAGAGCCCCTTAATCGAGTTCGATCTCGAGGCGGTAGAGGTCGGCGCGGTAGAACGACTCCACATACTCACGGGGCACATTCTGCTGGTCATGAGAAACCCTCGTAATGTTGAGCAACGGAGCACCGGCGCTGATGCCCAAAAGCTCGGCCTGCTCGTCGGTAGCAACGCAAGCTCCAATCTTTTGGCTCACACGGCTCCAGCGAATATCGCACGAGTTATTGAGATAAGCGCGAAGCGATTCCTTGGAAAAGTCGCGCTCCGCAATATGCGGAACATAGCCGTCTTCGTAATAAATCGTCTCCAGATAGAACGGACGATCGCCCGACACGCGCACACGGCGAAGGCAGAAGGCCTTTGTGCCCTCCGCCAAGCCCAGCTCGCGGGCAACGTGCTGGGGCATGGTTACAACGCCAGACTCAATCAAACGTTTTTGAGGCACTGCAAACTCGTCCACATTCTTCTTGATATAGCTCGAGACACGCTTAGGCGAGCTAAGTGGCACGTTGGCAATAACCTCGGATCCGCGGCCGCGCTTCTTCTCAATCAAGCCATTATTAGAAAGCAGCTCCATCGCTTTGCGCGCCGTCGCACGCGAAACGTCATAGCGCTTCATAAGATCGCTTTCGGAGGGAATGTAGTCGCCAATCTTGTAGGCACCGCTCGTAATTTCCTGGAACAGGATATCGTACAGCTGAGAGTACAGCTGTTCCTTGCCGCTAAAATCGAGCTCAGACGTTTCGGTCATCATCCCTCCCCTATCTGGAACAGTTCTCTAAATCCTTGACATCAGGCGCTGTCTTTTAATAAATGTTAACTGCAAAATCTCAAAAGACACACATCGATAACGCTGCCCGCGTATATTCCACTCCAGCCGAGCATACTTCACCGACTCGCCACTATCTTGGGGCATTCCTTATGCAAAGAATGCCCCAAGCTACCTCTAGCGCGCGCCGAAAAGCTTGCGCGGGCTGGCACTCGCGCCGATACGATCGGCACCGGCGCCCGACATAAGCGCAAGATCTTCTTTCGTGCGCACGCCGCCCGATGCCTTGACCTTTACACGGCCGCCCAACTCTTGGGCAAACAGATAGACATCCTCGACCTGGGCACCAGCCGTGCCAAAGCCCGTAGACGTCTTAATAAAGTCTGCACCGGCAGCCTCGACGGCATGACAGATTGGCTTTTTGGTTTCCTGCGCCAGATAGCACGTTTCGACAATGACCTTGAGCGTCGCATTGGGCACGGCCTCGCGCACGGCTCGAATATCGTCCTCGATGGCCTGATAATCGCGGGCTTTGACCATGCCCTGGTCAATCACCATGTCGATTTCGGAGGCACCGTTGGCGTAGGCATCGGCCGCTTCGGCGGCTTTCGCAGCGCTCGTCATATAGCCAAGCGGGAAAGCGATGACCGTGGTAAGCACAAGGTCGGGATAGGCCTTGTGGGCACGGGCGATATACGAAGGCGGGATGCATGCGCTGGCACAACCGTACTCGAATGCCTCGGCACAAATGGCATCAATCTGGTCCCAGGTCGCCGTCGGCTTAAGCAATGTGTAATCAATGCGCGAGCAGAGGTCCTCATCAGTAAACTCTGCCCCCGCCTTGGCGGCAATGGCGGCAACCGACGAAGGATCGTCCAGATACTCATCGACCTTGGCCAAAAAGCCCGGATAGTCAACGGTATCGACATTGGTCACGTCAAGCTCAATGGTATGACCCAGCTCAAACGTATCATAGCCGCGGTTTTTGATGCGGTCGACAAGGATATCCAAATCGACCAGGTCGTCGCCCTTGCTACGATCTTCGAGCACATCGCCCTTGTGATAATGCGTCACAATGTGCGCAAGATGACGCGTCGGCTTAAGATCGCGAGCACGGTAGCGCTTGCTGATCATAACGGGATCGGCGACAAGACGAATCGTGAGCACACGGTAGCCGTGCTTGTCCGCCAGCTCAGCGAGCCTGTCGTGCTGCTTGGCGGAGAACGGATAATCGCACATAATCTGCGGCCCATCCGCCATGGCGACATCGAGGCGACGAAACCACTCCTGAAGAGCGTTCGCATCAACCTGAGCCTTTTCCTCGGCATTGTTAAAGCCGTACGTATCCCAATACTCTTCCTTAACATCATCAAGCGAGACGCTCAAAAAGCTCTCGGACGTATGGCGAGCCTTGATGCGATCTGCCAAATCGGTTTTGCCCGTAGCCGGAGGTCCGGCAAGCAAAATCAGCGTCTTTTCCATGCTGGGAAACCCTTCTTACTACCCGATTATTTGCCACGAAGCTGGTCTTTGGAGATAGCAAGCATCTCGGTAACCTTGTCCATGTAATACTTGATAGCCTCATCGTCTTTCGCTTCGGCGGCAGCCGCACGCTTCTTGTTGTACAGCTTGACCAGTGCCGCAGACGCCTTGCCCATCGTGCGATTGACTTCCAGGCTTTGCTCGTATGCCTCAACGGCCTCGTCGACCATGTTGGCATCGGCATAAAGCTTGCCAATCTCGTTTAGAACGTTTGCGGCAGCGACGCCCTCCTTGCCCTCGAGCTCGGAACGCTTTGCCTTAACGGCGTCGAGAACGGCATCTCGATCGAGAACGGGTGCGGTCTCGGCTGCAGCGGAGGCCACCTTCTCCTTTTTCTTGCCAAATCCAAACAAACCCATTGGAAACCTCCACTAGCAGTAATAAACGAAAGGGGTTGTTCCCCTGCCGGGGACCAGGCACAGGAACAACCCCCCTAAAGAAAGACTTGGACCTTCGTCAGGCGCTACAAGAATCCTTATGCGATACCAAAGACGCTGAGGATGGACTTGATGGCCATGAAGAAGAAGCCGGTGACGACGGTGTCGACGTCGGTGCAGGTCATGTTCACGAAGCCAATCTGAGCGAGCATCGGGGACAGGAGCGCAGGCAGGATCATGATGAAGATGCCGTGGAAGATGCAGCCGATGATGGCGCCGCGACGACCGTCGATGGCGTTACCGAAGACACCAGCAGTGCCGCCGGCGAAGAAGTTGGACATAACACCGGGGATGACGAGGGTGCCCATGAGGCCGGTGATAGCCATGCCGATCAGCGAGCCAAGCGTGGTGAACACAAAGCCGAAGATAACGGCGTTAGGGGCATAGGTGAACAGGACAGGGCAGTCCAGAGCGGGGCGCGCATCGGGGACGAGCTTCATCGAGATGCCCTGGAAGGCGGGGACGAGCTCGGCGAGCAGCAGGCGGACGCCGGCGAGCAGGACGTACAGACCGACGACGAACTGCATGGCCTGGAGGAAAGCGTAGACCATGAAGTTGGTGGCGCCGCAGTAGTCAGCAGCAGCAGCGGGACCAGCGAAAGCAGCGACGACCAGGTAGAAAACGATCATGACCAGGCCGACAGCAGCGTAGGTATCCTGGAGGAAGGACAGGGACTGCGGAATCTCGAGGTCCTCGGTGGACTTGGACTCCTTGCCGCCAGCGAGCTTCTTGGTGATGCTTGCGATAAGGGCGGTGAACATATAGCCAAAGGTGCAGAAGTGACCCAGGGCGATGTCATCGGACTCGGTGATCTTGCGGACAACGGGCTGAGCGAAGGCAGGCATGAGGGTAGCGAAGGCGCCACCGACGATGGAGCTGACGACGATCAGGGGGATACCGCGAAGACCGCAGAAGAAGGCGAACACGACGCAGAGCGTGGACTCCCACAGAAGGGCCTGGCCAGTCAGGAACACATACTTAAACTTGGTGAAACGAGCGAGGATGATGTTCACCACGAAGATGCCAGCGAGGCAGATGGCGATCTCGGAGCCAAGGCCGAGGTCGGTCATTGCCTGACCGTTGATGCCCTCGATGGAAGCGACGACGGCGGTCATGCCGTTGAAGCCGAAGGCGGAGTTGAACATATCGCCAAAGTAGGCAAGAGAGCCCTGCATGACGCTCGAGCCGGCAGCCAGAACAAGGAAGCCGAGCATCGTCTTAAACGTGCCGAGCAACACGTCGTTGGCCGACTTCTTCTGGAGCACAAGGCCCAGGCAGGCGACGAGACCGATAACGACGGCGGCCTGCGTCAGGATGTTATTGATAATAAACTCAAGAACAGCCATGTTGTACACCCCTTTTTCTCATGTACATTTCTATCAATCTAGGTGAAAAGACCCTTACTCTAGGACGCCCATCTCCTTGAGCACCGGAGTCAGCTTCTCCTCGATTTCCTTCTTATCGACAAGGCGCTTAAGGAACACGCAGGGAAGACCGGTGTTGTAGCTCTCGATCTGCGTCTTGAAGTTCTCGGCAGCGACAATCACGTCAAAGCCCTTGGAGGCACCCGCGGCGCTGGAAACGCTGTCGTGGTCCATCTTGCACTGGACCCCGAGCTTCTTCATAACCTGCTCGATAGCCATCTGGCAGGCAAAGCTGCTTCCAAGACCATTGCCGCAGCAGCACAAAATCTTGACCATGTTCATTTCCTTTCCTTTGGGGGCACGTGCCCCACCTCGGGGTAGATGCGGGCGAATACATAGACTCGCCCGCACCAAGCGACACTGTTTTACGCCGTCGCACCCGTAAATGCCTGATAAATCTCGTCGGCGTCATCCGAAGCGACGATTTGCGCAATCTTATCTTCGTCCATGAAGATGCCGGCAAGCACCTGCATGGCCTCGATATGAGAATTAGAATCCTCGGCTGCAAGTGCGACCAGAAGACGAACATCAAAGCTGTCTTCCGAAAACTTAACGGGCTTCTTCAGGACCGTCACGGCAAGCTGACCTTTAATGCAGCCATCCTCGGGGCGGCCGTGAATCAGCGCGACGTCTTCGGTGAGCACGTAGTAGGGACCCATCTCGTTGGTGGCGCGGATGATCTCATCCGCATAGCGATCCTCGACGTAGCCGCCCTCGTTGAGCGGAGCGATGGCGAGCTTGATCGCGTCCTGCCAGGAATCGACAGAATCGACAAGGCGAACGTTTTCGCGCTTGAGCATCTCCGTAATCTGCATCGGTGCGCCTCGTCCCTAAGCGACGATATTCTTGAACAGGCTGATGCGGTGCTCGACAACCTCTTCGACGGCCTTTTGAGCAGGCATAACCATGTTGCGGTTGGAGGCGTTCTCCTTGAGCTCGTCATAGCACTGCTTGGAGGTCTTGTTCCAGTTGACGAGCAGATCGGTACCAACATTGAACTTACGGATACCCAGGTCGATGACGTGACGAACGTCCTCGTCCTTAACACCGGTGCCACCATGGATGACCAGGGGGAAGCCGTTCACGGCATCGCGGATCTTCTCGAGCTGATCGAAGGAGATGTTGGTCTTGGACTTGTACTGGCCATGGTTGGTGCCGATAGCGACGGCAAGGGCGTCGATGCCGGTCTTCTCGATGAACTCAACAGCCTGCTCGGGATCGGTATAGCGCACGTCGGCATCGGCGACGGCGACGCCATCCTCGGTACCGCCGACGGTACCGAGCTCGGCCTCAACGGAAGCGCCGTGGGCCTGAGCCATCTCGACGATGCGCTTGGTACCAAGGATGTTCTCCTTGAAGGGAAGCGCGGAGCCGTCAAACATTACCGAGCTATAACCGGCCTCGAGAGCCTTGCGAATCTCGTCGAAGTTCTTGGCGTGGTCGAGGTGGAGAACGACGTTGACGCCGTACTCCTCGGCCATGGACTTGCACACAGCAACCAGGTTGCGATGACCAACGTAGCTGGCGGTGCCCTCGGAGGTCTGGATGATCACGGGGGTGTGCAGGCGAGCCGCGACGCGAATAATCGACGGGCACATCTCAAGGTTATGGGTGTTGAAAGCACCAACGGCCATGTTGAGCTGGTTAGCCTCTGCCAGGACTTCGCGCAAGGTTACGTACATAGTGTTTGCCTCCTGTTGTCTCCACTGGATGTATCAAGTGGCGACCGCACAGGGGGTGCCGGCCGCCGTTCTTGATCGACAACTAGGTCATCACAAACGTCCGTATATTCGGATGTCCGTATGATATTTCGTTTGAAATGTTCCGATTTGACCGTTCACCTGAATTTTTCGACCGTTTACCCGTTAAAAAGGCGCCCGCAACCCATGCGGACGCCCTGGTCCGTCAGCCGCTCTCAACCAAAACGGAGTGCAAGCTCAACTGGCTCGACCCCACCTCGATCTAGCCATACGTCAAATATGAGGCAAATGAATCGGTAGCGTTTGTCCCAAATCTTGAGTATTTGTTCGGCAGAACGGCCCCTGCCGGCTCCTGCTAGACTGGTAGATTCCCAACCGTCCATCCAGGAGCCTCAATGTCGCGCAAGTCCGCCTACAAGCAAGTACTTTCCATCGGCACCGCCGTGGTGCTGGGATTTGCGTTGTTCACAGGGTCACTGGACGGGGCGCCCAGACTGCTCTCGCCGCAAAGTGATGAGCAGGCAGCAGCTCTGGCCGAAAAGCAAAACGAAAGCCCCAGCCGCACCGACGACGAGGCAGACCTGGTTGCCCGGCTCGAATCGGGAACAGCGAGCTCCTCGGTCTCTCAAAATAGCCAAGACTCTGGCGTCGTCACCGATTCCGCCGCGACCGACACCGGCGACGGCGCTTCCGCAGACAGCGCCGCCACCCCCATCGACGAGGTCGAAAACCCCGATCTCGACCGCGCCCGCGGCGTATACCTCAGCAGCATTCCCGACTACGCGGGCAACCCCTATGTGGCCCTGCGCGCCGACAGCACGCACCCGCTGGGCACGCCGTCATTCACACTCGATGAATACGAGCGAGCCACCAAAGAGGGCTGCTTTAAGAAGTTCTCCAAGCTCGACAGCCTGGGCCGCACTCGCAAAGCGCTCGCCTGCGTGGGCCCCGAGTCACTCGGTCAAGGCGAGCGCGGCGATATCTCGCGCATCCACCCCGCCGGCTGGCACCAGCAGCGCTACGACTTTATTCCGGGCCAGAGCCTCTACAACCGCTGCCACCTTATCGCCTGGTCGCTCTGCGGCGAAAACGCCAACCGCAAAAATCTCCTCACCGGCACGCGTTATCTCAACGAAACGGGCATGCTGCCGTTTGAGGAGCAGATTCTCGGCTACATCCGCGATACGGGCAACCACGTGCTCTACCGCGTCACGCCCATGTATAACGAAGAGGAACTTGTCTGCCGCGGCGTGCGCCTTGAGGCGCAATCGGTCGAGGACCACGGCAAGACTCTCTGCTTCCACGTATATTGCTACAACCTGCAGCCGCATGTGCAGATCGACTACGCCACCGGCCACAACCAGGCATCCGGAGACTAGCGCCGACCGCGCCTCCCGTAACCCATAAAAGATCCGTTTTCCTCCGTCCCCAAGGGATCAAATTAGGCCGCCCCGGTTACCCAGAGCGGCCCTTGTATCGGCATGCATGTTGCAGGCAAAGCCCCACGCTATTTGGCGCGGCCCTCCTCATAGCGCTCGACCAGCTTGGCCTGAACGTCATAAGGCACCTGCTCATAGCCCGCGGGCTTCATGGTAAAGTCGCCCGTGCCGCGCGTGATAGAGCGCAGACGCGTCGAATAATCCGTCAGCTCGGCGAGAGGCGCCTGGGCGATGACCACGGTGTCGCCGCGCTCATCGGTCTCCATGCCCGTCACGCGACCGCGCGAGGCCGAGATGTCGCCCATCACGGCGCCGGCGTAGCTCTCGGGGATAGTCACCGTGATTTCCTCGATGGGCTCCAGCACCACCGGGTCGGCATCGGCGCATGCCTTGCGCAGGCCGATGCGAGCCGCCGCGCGGAACGCCATCTCGTTGGAGTCGACGCTGTGATACGAGCCGTCGTACACAGCCACGCGAATGCCCGTAAGCGGGTAGCCGGCAATGATGCCGTCCTTCATGGTCTCCTGGACGCCCTTGTCCACGGCGGGAATCAGCGAGCGCGGAATACGGCCACCTACGACCTCGTCCACAAACTCATAGCCATCGCTCGTGCCATCGGGCCCAATGAGCGGCTCAACGCGCAGCCAGCAGTCGCCATACTGACCGGCACCACCGGTCTGCTTCTTATGGCGGCCCTGTGCGCTCGCCGTGCGGCGGATGGTCTCGCGATACGGAATGCGGATCGGCACGCTTTTGGCCACGACCTTGGTACGATCCTCCAAACGGTTGAGCAGCACCGAAACCTGCGCCTCGCCCACCGCCGAAATGATGGTCTGGCCGGTCTCCTCGTCGCGGTCGATGCTCATAGTCGGATCGGCCTTGCAGGCCTTCTCGATAAACGTGTAGAGCTTCTCTTCGTCGCCGCGATTCTCGGCCTCAATGGCGATACGGTACTGCGAGTTGGGGAACTTGAACGCCGCAGCCTCGACCTTGCCGGTAATCGAGAGCGTATCGCCCGTCTCGGCCGCCAGCTTGGGCGCCACGATGATATCGCCGGCATAAGCGTGGCCGACCTCAGTCATGTCGCGGCCGCACATCACATACAGGTGAGCCAGACGATCGCTCTTGCGGGTACGCGCGTTGATCAGCTCAAGGCCCGGCTCAAGCGTGCCCGTCAGCACCTTGATAAAGCTGATGCGGCCCTGCTGCGGATCGGCCAGGGTCTTAAACACAAATGCCACCGGACGGTCATCGTCACTCGAGATCTTAAGCGAATCGCCGTCGATGAGCGGCATCTCGCCGTAGTCCGTCGGCGCCGGGAAGTACGTGGCGATGTCGTCCATCAGCGAGTTGACGCCCTGCTCCTTAATGCAATCGCCCGCAAAGACTGGCACAAAGATACGCTCGGCGATCGCCTTCGACAGCAGGCCCTCAAGCTCCTCCTGCGTCAGCGTCTCCTCGCCCTCCAGGTACTTCATCATCAGCTCATCGTCGGCCTCGGCCACCAGCTCGCACAGATGGTCGTGGGCTTCCTCGGCCTGGGCACGATACTCCTCGGGAATCTCCGACTCAACGGCTTCGGTGCCGTTGCAATGGCGTGCCTTCATGCGCACCAGGTCGATGATGCCGTCAAAGTCCTCGCCCTCGCCCCAGGGAAGGGTCACGGCGCCCAGGCGCGTACCAAAGCGCTCCTGCAGCAGGTCCATCGTGGTCGCAAAGCTGGCCTCGGAGCGCGACAGGCGGTTCACGAACACCGCACGCGCCAGGCGCAGGTCCTCGGCGGCATACCAGAGCTTAACCGTCGTAGGCTGCGGGCCGGCCTCGGCGTCGACCACAAACAGAGCCGTTTCGCAGACGCTCATCGCGGCAAAGGCGTCGCCGATAAAATCGGGGTAGCACGGGGCATCGAGCACATTGATGCGCGCGCCCTTCCAGTCGATCGGCGCAATGGTCGTCGAGATGGAAAACGCACGCTTGACCTCTTCGGGGTCATAGTCGAGCGTGGGCTTGGTGCCGTCGTGGCCGCCCAGGCGGGCGGTCTTGCCGGAAAGGTGGAGCATGGCTTCGGCGAGTGAAGTCTTGCCCACCCCGCCTTGGCCTACGAGCACCACGTTCCTTACATTACCGGTCTTGGGAGCACCCATGATGACCTCCTTACAGGGCCGCGCGCAATGCGCGACGCCAACGGGGAGAGTTCGCGGTCGGTGCCGTCCCGGGAGCAGCATGGTCGGCAGCCGAGCCGACTCACCCTCCAAATGTCCTATGGCACCACCCTACCCTCACGGACGACTATCCATGCATACCTTTCGGCGCACGTATGAATACAGGCGGCGAGAGGAAGAAGAACGCATGCGAGGCGATTATTAAACCCCATCGATACAAATAAAAGCCGCCGCAGACCATAAGACCTGCGGCGGCTTTTTCTCAATATATAGCTGAGCCTAGCCCTCGATACGGCTCAAGAACTCACGGGTGCGTTGCTCACGAGGATGATCGATAACCTGCTCGGCAGGACCCTCCTCGACAATGCGACCGCCGTCCATAAAGACTACGCGGTCGGCAACATCGCGCGCAAATTGCATCGCGTGGGTCACGATCACCATCGTCATATTCTGCGCGGCAAGGTCTTTAATGACACGCAATACCTCGGCCGTCAGCTCGGGATCGAGCGCCGAAGTCGGCTCGTCAAAGAACAAGATTTCCGGGTCGAGCGCCAGGGCGCGGGCAATACTCACGCGCTGTTGTTGACCGCCCGAAAGCTCGCAAGGCACCTTGTTCTCGTTGCCCGCAAGCCCCATCTGCGCGATCAACTCGCGTGCGCGTGCCTCCGCCTGCTCGCGCGGGCGCTTGAGCACACGAATCGGAGCGTCGGTAATATTTTTCATCACGGTATAGTGCGGAAACAGATTGTAGTTCTGAAACACCAGGCCAAATCGCGAGCGCGCCCGCTTGGGCACGTCGCCTTTCGCATATACCGCACCCGACCCCGTGTCCGTCGCAACGGCAAGGTCGCCAAACGAAAGCGAGCCACCGTCGAGTGCCTCGAGCAGCGTAGCGCAGCGCAGCAGCGTTGACTTACCGCCGCCCGAAGGTCCAATAATCGCTACGACCTCGCCACGCTTTACCTCGAGTGAGATATCCTTGAGCACCTCATTGCCGCCAAACGCCTTGCGCGCGTTCGATATTTTCATTACCGTTCCGGACACGGGAACCTCCATGTGTTTAAAAAGTCAGCGAGCGTGTGACTGGCGAGACAATGTGCTCCGAAAGAGGAGCGCCGCGTACTTCTGTACGCAAGCGACGGCTTGAGGAGCAGATTGGCCGTCAGGCACGCGCGCAGCGTCGAGCAGTCCGCCGTTCGCTAGAACGGCTGAACGATCTAGTCATGGTAGTAATCCAATTTTTTCTCGGCGGCGCCCAGCAGCATCTCGACCACAAAGTTAAAGACCCAGTAGATCAGCGCCGCAATCGCAAACGGCACCATGCTCACCTGCGAGGCAACCAGCGCCTTGGCGGTCGAGAACATCTCACCCACGCCAATGGCAAACGCCAGCGACGTGTCTTTGACCAGTGTGATGATCTCGTTGCCCATCGCCGGCAAAATGCGCTTGGCGACCTGCGGCATCACAATGTACAAAAACGTCTGTAGACGCGAGTAGCCCAGCACCTCGGCGGCCTCATATTGACCGCGCGGAATCGACTGCAAGCCCGAGCGATAGATCTCGGCAAAGTAGC
>CATZRJ010000014.1 GCA_958423535.1 uncultured Collinsella sp. | reverse complement strand
CGCCACGGGCGAGCGCCGGCTTGAGGATGTTGCCGGCGTCCATGGAGCCCTCGGTGGCACCCGCGCCCACGATGGTGTGGAGCTCATCGATGAACAGGATGACCTTACCTTCGGACTTCTGCACCTCTTTGAGCACGGCCTTCAAGCGGTCCTCGAACTCGCCGCGGTACTTGGCGCCGGCGACCAACGCGCTCATGTCGAGCTCGATGAGGTCGCGGTCGCGCAGGGTGCTCGGCACGTCGCCGGCCACGATACGCTGGGCGATGCCCTCGACGATGGCGGTCTTGCCGACGCCCGGCTCGCCGATGAGCACGGGGTTATTCTTGGTGCGGCGGGACAGGACCTGGATGGTACGACGGATCTCGTCGGTACGGCCGATGACCGGATCGAGTTTGCCGGCGCGGGCCAGGTCGCAGATGTTGCGGCCGTACTGCTCCAGCGCCTCAAACTGAGTCTTGTCCTCGGCAGACGTCACGCGGTCATCGCCACGCAGTTCCTCGTAGACCTGCTCGATGCGCTCCTTGGTGACGCCAGCGTCGCGCAGCACGCGGCCGGCCTCGCCCTTGTCCTCGGCAAGTGCCATCAGCAGATGCTCGGTCACCACAAAGCTGTCGCCCATCTTGGTGGCCTTCTTCTCGGCCTTCTCGATGACGCGGACGAGCTCATTGGACAGGCCCATCTGCTGGCCCTCGCCCGAAACCTTGGGCGCGCGGTCGATGGCATCCTGCGTGGAGCGTGCGAGCTGGGCCGGGTCGGCACCGATGCGCTCGATAATCACGGAGATATTGCGCTCACCGGCACCGAGCAGGGCAGACAGCAGGTGAATCGGTTCCACCGCGCCGGCCTGCGCGTCGGCAGCCGTGCTCATGGCGGTCTGCAACGCCTCACGCGACGTCATTGCTAGCTTATCGATTCTCATGGAATCACCTCTCTTGGGGTGGCCGCCCTACGGGGCGGCTTCACGTTGTTCGAGAAGTATTGTTGCCAGCTTTGCGCGATCTTATACACAAATCTAAGTCTCTATATATAAGATTTTCTGAGTGATTAAGAGATAGGGAACAGAGACGTCGGCCCGCTGTGGCCCCGGCGCGCTACCGTCTCGATCTGTAACATCTAGCAGTCATTTTTGGTCCTAGGTGTTACAAATCGAGATGAAATGTTCAGTAGCTCCCCTTTATCTCAATCTGTAACAAGTACTCGGCAAATAGAGGTCTACCTGTTACAGAACGAGACAAACAGAAGACACCCGAATCGAAAATCTCAATCTGTAACACCAGACCCACTTTTAGCGGCCAAGATGTTACAGATCAAGACAAGCCGAGAGCTACTACAAAGGGGACGGGCACCTTTGTGGTGGTCGCGTTCTCTACTCCTTCGCCGAACCCGTACTTCCCGACTCGCCGCTCCAGGGCATCTCGTCTTCGAACAGCCATGTACGGGCAGACCCACTATCGCGTGCAGCCTGCGGGTCAGGCAAGCAGGTCTGTTTATAGGCATCTTGGATACACTGGCCCATAAAATCGTTGAGCTCGGTCTGGTCACCCTCCATGACATAGGCGACATCGCCGTCCATGATGTAGATGCCCGGACCCTCATTGCCCTCGTAGCCCGGATCGTACGAGACATCACATATCTTTGCGCCGTTCGCAGTGTCCAGCTCGATGGAAGAGTGGCATCCGCCAACCATGTCGTTCGCTTTTGCCCGATAGGACGCATATCCGTACCAACGCTTAAATGTTTTGCCCTTGAGTAGCTCGGACGCCCTATCGATCAGGCTTGTATCCGTGGTATAGCGCATGGCCCCAAGCTGAATACGCGGATAATTGCTAATACCCAGCACAGCCGGCTGCTCATCAAAATCAACGGTAATGGTCTCGGGCTTGTCGTCGCCGGTCAGAAGTTCAACAGATTGAGTCACAGGCTTGACCACCGGCTCCGTCACCGCAGCAGGTAGAAATGCCATGCCGACAACGCCCGCGCCAACCACGGCGATCGCAAGCGCCAAGACAATCAATCCAATACGGGCAGAACGGCTCACGGCAAAACACCTCACAATACAAACCTGCGACGTGCGCTAATGATACCGACGGCTAACACTATCACCAAAAGAAACCGCCCACTCCCCTCCACCACAAAGGGGACAGGCACCTTTGTGGTGGTTTTCGACGCTAACGGTCGGTCATCTGGCGCCATGAGATTAAACTTGAATTGTTCTCTGAACATATCCATTTCCGCCTATCCTCAACAGCTCTTTGTCTCGAGGAGCGCATATGAAGCCGTCTCATTCCACCGGTCGCAACGTCATCGCCATTCTCGCCGTGCCCATCATGATGCTCTTCCTTATCGCCATTACGCCCTTTTCCCTTGGTATCGCCTCGCCCTTCGATTTATGCGGAATGGTCGACGCCGGCTCGCGTGCCACCTCGCTCTCCTTTATCTGCCGCGGCGTGTTTTACGAAGATCGAATTCCCACCGGAATTTGGCAGTCAAAGTTGCCGCTGCTCGGTCAGATCGACGGATGCTCCCCCTATTTCTGCCTTGAACCTCAGGCGCTAAACTATCTGATTGACGACCAGCCACTCGACTCCATCACCCTCGCCTACGACTACGCACCAAACACCGATGAGCGCCACATGAACCAAGTCCTCGACAAGATGCTTGGACAGTGCGGGCTCACCGAGGAGGCCGGTCGAACCATCTATAGCAACCAGAAATTAAAGCGAACAGAACTCCGCCGTGTCGGAAAAATCAAAGGGCGAAACGGGGCCGCCTACTGGGAGGCCTGGGCAACACGCGACAAGGGCGAATTCGGACACAGCACCTATATGGTCACCGTCTACACCAAAGACGGAATTAAGGACAATGTTGACGATTTCGCGTCATCCAAACTCGGCATCCCCAAAACAACCAAACCCGCCAGCCCGGATGAAATTCTGTAGAACCGACCATTAAATTGCCGCTTAACGAGCACGGCAGCATCGAGCTCGCCCCCACCACCACGAATGGGACAGGCCCCTTTGTGGTGGTTTTCGACCCTGGCGCTCAACTGTCTCGATCTGTAACAACTAGCTGCCGTTTTGGACCTCAGATGTTACAGATCGAGACGAAATGTTCAGCAGTTCCCGTTTATCTAAATCTGTAACAACTACTCGGCAAATAAGGGTCTACCCGTTACAGAACGAGACAAACCGCGGACCACCACAAAGATGCCTGTCCCCTTTGTGGTGGTTTTCGACAAAAAGAAGCCGCCCCATTAACAGAGGCGGCGTCAAGCAAGTCTATTTATTAGCATCCCTCAAGACCCAACGAGAACGTCGCGGTAGCCCCGGCCACACCTTTCCCTCGGGCGACCCTCGCGAAGCGCGTGAGCACGAGGGAAAGGTGTGGCCGGGGCGTACAGCAGAGTTACTCGGCAGCGGCCTTGAACTTGTTGTAGTTGATCAGGCAGCCGGCCTTGACGATGGCACGCTCCTCTGCCGTCATATCGGCAATGTAGAGCTCAATCTGCTCGACCGCACCGTCGGCGCGCACTACGTAGGCGGCGATGTCCTTTAGGTCGCCGTCGAGCACGGCGCGGATACCCGGCACAAAGACGTAGTCGCCCACCTCAAAGTTGGGCTCGGCCTCCATCTGGAAGGGCACCATGCCCCAGTTCATCACGTTGGAGCGATAACGCTTGGTGGCGTACTCGTGGACGATGTTGGCCAGGCCGCCAATTACGCGCTGGCAGCTCGCGGCCTGCTCGCGGGCAGAACCGTCACCGGGCTTCTTGGCATAGAGCATGGAGCCGTACTCGGTCGCCTTGGCATCTGCCGCGACACCCGCGCCGGCCAGCGCCTCAAACACGCCCGCAAGCTCGGCATCGAGTGCCGCCAGGTCGCCTGCGGCCTCACCGGCAACGCGGCGCTTCTCCACGGCGTCGACTTCCTTGGAACGACCCACGTAGGCCGGGTCACGGCGGCTGAGCGTAAACTCGGCCAGGCCCAGCGGGTTGGAGCGGAAGGAGCTCGTCTCGCCCGAAGGAATGAGCTCGTCAGTCGTGGTGACCGGGTCCATGATCTTGGAGCACACCTTGAGCAGGATGTCGTCGCCGAGGGGCTCCATCGCGGGCCACGGCTTGATGTTGGGGCCTTCGACCAGCTCGTCGGCAGGATCCGCCTTGCCAAAGCCCCAGTACACGCGCTTCTTGTAAGGAGCGTCGTCAAAGGTGTACTCGCAGGCCTCGTCCCAAGTCTCCTCGGGCAGGTCGGTCGCCGGCGTCAGGACGCCGCCGTTGGCAGCCGTCGCCGCAATGGAGCGGGCGTCCATCAGGGCCACGGCACTCAGCTGGCCATTACCCGGCTTGGAACCCTCGCGGTTGGGGAAATTGCGCGTGGTGTGGCGGATGGATAGGCCGTTGTTGGCAGGCGTGTCGCCGGCGCCAAAGCACGGACCGCAGAACGCCGTGCGAACGATCGCACCGGCTTCCATGAGGTCGTAGATGTAGCCGCGGCGTGTAAGCTCGAGCGCCACGGGTTGGCTTGTGGGGTAGACCGACAGCGAGAACTCGCCGCAGCCGGTGTTGGCGCCCTTGAGCACGCGGGCAGCCTGAACCACGGAGTCGTAGTTGCCGCCCGAGCAGCCGGCGATAACGCCCTGCTGCACGCGCAGTTTGCCGTCGACAATCTTGTCGAGCAGGCTAAAGTGCGTCTTGCCCTCGCCGATCTTGGCGGCCTCGAGCTCCACCTCATGCAGGATGTCCTCGAGGTTCTCGTTGAGCTCGTCGATCTCAAAGCCGTTGGAAGGATGGAACGGCAGCGCGATCATGGGCTTGATGCTCGACAGGTCGACCTCGACGCAGCCGTCATAGTAGGCGACATCGGCGGGCTTGAGCTCGCGGTAGTCGTCGCCGCGGCCGTGCATGGCCAAAAACGCGTGTGTGTCCTCGTCGGTGGCCCAGATGCTCGACAGGCAGGTGGTCTCGGTGGTCATGACATCGACGCCGTTGCGGTAATCGGTCGTCATGCTCGCGATGCCCGGGCCCACAAACTCCATGACCTTGTTCTTGACGTAGCCCTTGGCAAAGACGGCGCGGATGATGGCGAGCGCCACATCGTGCGGGCCGACGCCGGGGCGCGGGGCGCCCGTGAGGTAAATGGCGACGACACCGGGATAGGCAACGTCGTAGGTGTCACGCAGCAGCTGCTTTGCCAGCTCGCCGCCGCCCTCGCCCACGGCCATGGTGCCCAGGGCGCCGTAGCGGGTGTGCGAGTCGGAGCCCAGGATCATCTTGCCGCAGCCGGCGAAGTTCTCACGCATAAAGGAGTGGATGACGGCAATGTGCGGCGGAACGAAGATGCCGCCGTACTTCTTGGCCGCGGAAAGGCCAAAGACGTGGTCGTCCTCGTTGATGGTGCCGCCCACGGCGCACAGCGAGTTGTGGCAGTTGGTGAGCACGTAGGGCAGCGGGAACTGCTCCATGCCCGAGGCGCGCGCCGTCTGGATGATGCCGACGAAGGTGATGTCGTGGCTCGCCATGGCATCGAAGCGAATCTTGAGCGCCTCGGGATCTCCGGACGTATTGTGTGCCCGGAGGATCGAATACGCGATGGTGCCGCGCTTGGCATCCTCAGGCGTCTGCGTAATACCGCGCTCGGCAGCCTCGGCCGCAGGCACAACCTCGCTGCCACCGCGCAGGTAGATGCCGTCCTCGTACAGCTTGACCATACTGTCTCCCACTCTGCCCAAAAGATTTGGGCGCATAGCATACATTCGTTCAATATCGTGCCATAGAACGGTTGCGAGTGGGTTACGAATCTGCGCATTCACTTTATCTCGGTAAAGTAAAGGACGAGCCCAGTGTGAGCCGGCAAAATGATCCCTTGGGGACGGAGGAAAACGGATCACTGAGGGGGTCGGCCTGACCCAGTGATCCGTTTTCCTCCGTCCCCAAGGGATCATGAAGTTGAATGCCAGATTGTCCGAATGCGGCCCGCGTAACTACAAATCGGTCCCCGCGCCCAGCAGCTTGCGCATGACCTGTTCGGGGTTAACCGAGCCATCGCGCGGGGCCAGGGCAGTGATCTTCTTCTGCATCTTGTACTCGTGCAGCTCGTCCTCGAGCTGGCGCACGCGAGCACGGAGCTTTTCGTTCTCGCGCTCACGCTCCTCGGCACGCTCCTTCATATCGAGGATGCGCACCACGCCAGCAAGGTTGATGCCCTCGTCGGTCAACTGGTTGATGAGCTCCAGGCGCTCGATATCGGCACGCGAATACAGGCGCGTGTTACCGCCCGAGCGCTGGGGGTTCACCAGGCCCTTGGACTCGTAGACGCGCAGGGTCTGCGGATGCATGCCGGTCAGCTCGGCCGCCACGCTGATCATGTACAGCGGTTTGTTCCTATTGTCCTCGGCCATGCTACCTGACCCCTTTCCGTCTCGTTATCGTCCATCATAAGCCCGCGGGCGCGGGCGTGCGCCACGACCGCCCTAGTACGTCGCCTTGTAACGGTTGACCTTCTCGCGGTAGTCGCGCGTGTCGGCCTCGCGCAGCTTGGTCATGGCATCGCGCTCGTCATCGGACAGGTTCGTGGGAACCTGCACCTTAATCTCGACGAGCAGCGCGCCTGTGCGGCCACGGTGCTTAACGTCGGGCGCGCCCATCTCCTTAAAGCGGAACTTCTTGCCCGTCTGGGTACCCGCGGGCACCTTCAAACGGACCGTCGCACCGCCGGGCGTGGGCACGTCCACCGTGCAGCCGAGCGCCGCCTCGTAGACCGAGACCGGTACCTCCATGGTCACGTCGGCACCTTTGCGCTTAAACAGCGGATGCTCCTCCACGTGCGTGGTCACGACCAGGTCGCCGCGCTCGCCGCCGGCAACGCCATACTCGCCGCGACGTTTATAACGCAGCTTGCCGCCGTCGACCGCGCCTGCAGGCACCGAGACCGTAATGGTCTGCTGCTCGCCCGTCGAGGGAATACGGTAGGTGACCTTGTGCGTCACACCGCGAAACGCGTCCTCGGCCGTCACATCAACGGTCAGCGACAGGTCGCCGCCCTTGCGAGCGCGGCTGCGACCCGCGCCGGCACCGGCAGCGCCCGCAGCCCCGGCAAAGCCCGAGCCCCAATCGCTGCCCCAAGCGCCGTTGCCGCTAAAGATGCTGTCGAAGATATCGCCCCAGCCGCTCGCGCCGGCGCCGGCGCCGTAGCCACCGCTATACGCGCCGCCCGCGCCCGGCATGCCGCCGAACATGAGCATCTGGTCGTACTCTTTGCGCTTCTTCTCGTCCGAAAGCGTCTCGTAGGCCTCGCTGATCTCCTTGAACTTGGCCTCGTCGCCGCCGGCATCGGGGTGATATTTTTGCGCGAGCTTGCGAAACGCGCTCTTGATCTCTTTGTCGGAGGCGCTCTTGGATACGCCCAGGATGTCATAGAAGGTTTTGCCTGCAGCCATCGTAGCTCCTCTCCTGTTACATCCGCCGTCCCTGCGGACGGCGGCTCATGCTGTCACATGGCACTTGGCCAGAAAGGGCCCCGGGTGTTGCCCCGGGGCCCTTCTCAATTACTCCTCGGTGCTCTCGGCCGTATCGGCCGTGGCATCCTCGGGCGCCGCTTCGGGCTCCGGTGCGGGGCGCTTCTCGCCACCGTAGGTCACCGTCACCATGGCGGAACGCAGGATGCGATCCGCCATGCGGTAGCCCTTCTGGTACACATCGTTGACGGTCTCGTCGTACTGCGATGCGTCCTCGACGCGGCCCACAGCCTGGTGCTCGAGCGGATCGAACGCCTCGCCCTTGGGGTCGATGGGCTCAACGCCCTCGTGCGCAAACACATCGAGCAGCTTGGCATGAACCGCATCGACGCCGTCGACGAACCGCTTAAAGTCGTCGGAAAGCTCTTGGCTGCGGGCATGGTCGATCGCGCGCTCGATATCGTCGATCACCGGCAACAGCGCGGTGACAAGCTTCTCGGTCGCGCGCTCGCGCTCGGCGATGCGCTCGTTGGCGGTGCGGCGACGGAAGTTCTCCCAGTCGGCCTGCAAACGGGCGGTGCGCTCGGTGGCGTCCTTCGCCTTGTCCTCGGCGGCCTTCTGAGCCTCTGCCGCAGCATCGAGCTCGTTGCGCACGTCGGCAAGCTCCTTTTGGGCCTGCTCGAACTTGAGCTTAAAGTCGTTGTCGGCGGCTTCCTCACCGGCGCGGATAGCGGCTTCCACCATCTCGTCCTCGGTCATCGTCGCCTCCTGGTTGGAATCCTCTACCTGGTTCTCGGCAGCCTCGGCGGCCTCGGCCTCGTTGGCCTCGGTATCGTCGACGGCCTCTACGGGAATCTTCACGTCCTTCTCCTCAGAGTCAACGGGGGCGGCGCCAGCGGCAGCCGCCTCCGTGCGAGCTTTACGGGCGGACATGATTACTTGTCCTCGTCGTCCACAACCTCGTAGTCGGCGTCGACAACGTCATCGTCGGCAGGCTGGGCACCGGCGGCGCCATCGGTCTGCTGCTGAGCGTCGGCGTAGACAACCTGGGCCAGCTCGTAGGCCACGGACTGCAGGGACTCGCCGGCGGCCTTGATAGCCTCGACGTCAGAGCCCTCGAGCGCCTTCTTTGCGTCGGCGATAGCGGCCTCGGCCTTGGACTTCACGTCGGCGGAAACCTTGTCGCCCAGCTCGTTGAGGGTCTGCTCGGTGGAGTAGCACAGGCTGTCGGTCTGGTTGCGGACCTCGACCTCTTCCTTCTGCTTCTTGTCCTCCTCGGCATGAGCCTCGGCGTCCTTGACCATACGATCGACTTCGTCGTCAGACAGAGCGGTGGAGCCGGAGATGGTGATCTGCTGCTCCTTGCCGGTGCCCTTGTCCTTAGCGGAGACCTTGACGATACCGTTGGCGTCGATGTCGAAGGTGACCTCGATCTGCGGCACGCCGCGGCGGGCAGCCGGAATACCGGTCAGCTGGAACTTACCGAGCGACTTGTTGTCGCGGGCAAGCTCGCGCTCGCCCTGGAGCACGTTGATCTCGACGCTGGTCTGGTTGTCGGCAGCGGTGGAGTAGACCTCGGTCTTGGAGGTCGGGATCGTGGTGTTGCGGTCGATCATCTTGGTCATGATGCCGCCCATGGTCTCAACGCCCAGCGACAGCGGGGTAACGTCGAGCAGCAGGATGCCCTCGACGTCGCCGGTGAGCACGCCGCCCTGGACAGCAGCGCCGTCGGCAACGACCTCGTCGGGGTTCACGGACATGTTGGGCTGCTTGCCGGTCATAGTCTTGACGAGCTCCTGAACGGCGGGCATACGGGTGGAGCCGCCGACGAGGATGACCTCGGTCAGATCGGAGAGCTTAAGCTTGGCGTCGCGCAGGGCGTTGGTGACAGGCTGCTTGCAGCGCTCGAGCAGGTCACGGGTGATCTTCTCGAACTCGGCGCGGGTCAGCGTGTAGTTGAGGTGCAGCGGGCCGGACTGGTTCATGGTAATGAACGGCAGGTTGATGGTGGTCTGCTGGGCGGCGGAGAGCTCCTTCTTGGCGTTCTCGGCGGCCTCCTTCAGACGCTGCAGGGCCATGGGGTCCTGACGCAGGTCGACACCGTTCTCCTGCTGGAACTTATCGGCCATCCAGTCGATGACGCGCTGATCCCAGTCGTCGCCGCCGAGGTGGTTATCGCCCGAGGTGGACAGAACCTCAAACACGCCGTCGGCGAGGTCGAGGATGGAGACGTCGAAGGTGCCGCCGCCCAGGTCGAAGACCAGGATGCGCTGGTCGGTGCCCTGCTTGTCCAGGCCATAGGCCAGGGCAGCAGCGGTCGGCTCGTTGACGATACGCTTGACGTTGAGGCCAGCGATCTTGCCGGCGTCCTTGGTGGCCTGACGCTGGGCGTCGTTGAAGTAGGCCGGGACGGTGATGACGGCGTCGGTGACGGTCTCGCCCAGATACTTCTCGGCGTCGGCCTTCATCTTGGCGAGCGTCATGGCGCTCACCTGCTCGGCGGTGTAGTCCTTGCCCTCGATGTCGACGACGGCACGGCCACCCTGGCCCTCCTTGACCTCATACGGCACGGTCTTGATCTCAGAGGTGCACTCGGAGTACTTGCGGCCCATGAAGCGCTTGATGGAGAACACGGTGTTCTTGGGGTTGGTGACAGCCTGGTTCTTAGCGGCCTTACCCACGACGCGGTCGCCGTCAGCACGGAAGCCAACAACGGACGGGGTGGTGCGGTCGCCCTCGGCGTTCACGATAATGGTCGGAGAACCGCCCTCGAGAACGGCCATTGCGGAGTTAGTAGTACCAAGGTCGATACCAAGAATCTTGCCCATTAGAAATTCCCTCTCTCTTGTGCGTTTGCACCGACTCGGCGGTCTGCCGAGCGGTGTTTCGGCTTGTCTTTCAGGATGTAGTGTATCCCCTTATGGGCCGGAATATACAAAATCTAAGTCAATTCATATAAGATTTCTTATTGCCGAGAGTTTAGGTTCTTAAATGCGCAGGTAGACGCACTGTTTGAGTTCTAGGCAAATCTATCGAGATCTATGTAGAGATGGCTGAGGTTTGGATCTGGGGGTGCCTGGGGCGGTCTTGGGCGACCCCGAGGAAGGCGTGACCCGTTTTGAGCGTCGATTCCGGGACACGCTTTCCAAAAGCTCGCTCAATCGCTCAATATTACGAGTCACCTTTAGCTAACATTTGCGCAGCTCAACGGCCTCACCTGCATATTTTTTAGTAAGCCGTGGCATACTCGGCGAACGGTATGAAGATGCCGGTCAGAGGGTATTGCAAACGGTCGCTCCCGTGGTATGTTTTTGCCCGAATCACACCGACGCGCATCGCCTGTAGCGTCGGTCAACAGAGAGGAAACTACCATGGCTCATCCCGTAATTGATGCCGACGAGTGCATCGCTTGTGGCGTTTGCGTCGACTCCTGCCCCGCTGGCGTTCTGGAGCTCCAGGACGTCGCTACCGTCGCTGACGAGGACTCCTGCGTCGCCTGTGGCGCTTGCCAGGACGCTTGCCCCGCTGGCGCGATCACCGAGATCGTCGAGGAGTAATAACTCCCCCACTTGCACACTCAAAAGTACACCGTGCACAAAAAAGGAGGCCTCCGCATCGCCGCGGAGGCCTCCTTTTTGCATGTGTGGGCAGCTAATTTGGAGCGGGACCCTTGGCAGTTGCGGTGGAATAGTTCCCGTTTTATGGCTTGGATGCCGATTTTAGGAACTATTTCACCGCAACTTATAGATGCGGCGTCGACTAGGACAAATCGTCTTCGTAGGGCATCAGGTCTGCTAGGTAGCCTTTCTCCTTGAGCATGGCCTCGATCTCGTCAAGGGTTTGCTCGTCTTCCGCCGCGATGCGGTGGAAGTGATAGCCACTTGTCACCGTCAGCAGCGGAAAACTCTTGCCGCTCTCGATATCGTGCAGGTAGCGCTCAACATCGCGACGATTGCGAATGTCCAAGTCGGCCGTGATCTTACCGTATACGCGGTGATTGACGATCACGTTGAGCACGGCACCTCCGGCGTCGACGATACTCGTGAGCTCATCGCCTGCCTGCTCCACGCTGTGGCGAACCTTGACCAAGCGCGTGGGCACGGCGGGGCTGCTGGGGGCCTCCTGCAGCACATAACCACGGTTGGTTGCCACGATATCGTGCCCATCGGCACGTAACAGGGCAATATCCTGAACCACGACCTGACGGCTCACGCCAACCTCGCGGGCAAGCGCGCTGCCCGAAACGGGCTCCGTGGCCCCCTCGAGTACGCCCATGATGGCACGGCGACGCTCGCGGCCGTCCATTATTTACCGTCCAGCAGACGCAGGTGCTTAAGCGAGAGATCGAGAATCGGCGCAGAGTGCGTTAACGCCCCCGAGCTAATAAAGTCAACGCCCAGGTCGGCGAGCGCGCGGATATTGCTGGCGTCCACGTTGCCCGAGCACTCGGTCTTGGCACGGCCGGCGATAAGCTCAATCGCGGCAGCCATGTCGTCGTGGGTCATGTTGTCGAACATGATGATATCGGCACCGGCCTCCACGGCTTCGCGTACCATGTCCAGGTTCTCGCACTCAATCTCGACCGTCGTGGTAAACGACGCATGGGCGCGCGCCATCTCGATCGCGCGCGTCACGCCACCGGCGGCATCGATGTGGTTGTCCTTGAGCATGACGGCCGTCGACAGGTTGTAGCGGTGGTTGCTGCCGCCGCCGATCTCGACCGCCGCCTTCTCAAACACGCGCATGCCCGGCGTGGTCTTACGTGTGTCGACAAGCACGGTCTTGGTGCCCTCGAGCGCCGCGGCCATGCTGTGCGTGTAGGTAGCGATACCGCTCATGCGCTGCAGGTAGTTGAGTGCCACGCGCTCACCCGAAAGCAGCACGCGCGCGTCGCCGCGCACCTGACCCACATGGTCGCCGGCGTGCACCTCATCGCCATCGACGACATCAAACAGCACCGAGCTCTGCGAATCCAGCAGCTCAAAGGTGCGAGCGAACACATCCAGGCCGGCGATGATGCCATCGGCTTTGGCGATAAGCTCCACCGTGGCGGGACGCGCCGTGGGGCACACGCTCGCCGTGCTCACGTCCTCAAAGGTAATGTCCTCGCGCAGAGCCTGCAGAATCAGATCATCGACGACGAGCTTCATGGTAATGGGATTCATGGTCTACTCCTCCACGGCCTGCGTGCTGGCGGCACGGGCCAAATCATCGATTGCCAGGGGATCGGCGCTCAGGGCGCGATGACGGCCATCGAGCGCGGGATCGCCCGCCTGCTCCACGGCCAGCGACTCGCCGGTGCGCATATACCACGCGGCGCGACGACCCCAGACCAGCGCTTCGAGCAGGCTGTTTGATGCGAGGCGATTCTTGCCGTGAACGCCGTTGCAAGCCGTCTCGCCCGCGGCGTAGAGCTCGGGCATCGAGGTACGGCCGTCCTTGTCGACCCACACGCCGCCCATAAAGTAGTGCTGCGTGGGCGTAACGGGAATGGGCTCGTCCAAGATATCGCGGCCGTCCTCCAGGCAGCGCGCGCGGATGTTGGTAAAGTGCCCGGTCACCACATCGCGCTCGACGGGGGCAAAGCTCAGCCACTCGTGCTCGGTGCCGTCCTGCTTCATCTGCTCGCGAATGGCGGCGGCGACCACGTCACGCGGCTGCAGCTCGTCGGTAAAGCGCTCGCCAGCGGCGTTGAGCAGAATCGCGCCCTCGCCGCGGCAGCTCTCGCTGATCAGGAAGGTGCGGCCCGGCTGCGGCGAGAACAGCCCCGTGGGGTGAATCTGCACGTAGTCCAGGTGCTCCATCTTAATGCCATGCTCCTGAGCGATGTAGCAGGCATCGCCCGTAAGCTGCGGGTAGTTAGTCGAATGGTCGTACACGCCGCCGATACCGCCCGTCGCCCACAGCGTATGGCGGGCATGGATCTTAAACGGCTCGCCGGTATGCACGCCCTCGGCGGCATGTGCCAGCTCGTCGGCGGGGCGGACCGAGTTGTCCTCGTCCACGGGAACGGCGACGACGCCGGTGCACACCGTGGCCCCATCGCGCTCGCCCGTCAGGATGTCGGTCATGGCCACGTGCTCAAGAATCTGCACGTTATCCAGCTTGCGAACGGCCTGGAGCAGCTTGGTCGTTATCTCCTTACCCGTAATATCGGCATGGAAGGCAATGCGCGGGCGGCTGTGCGCGCCCTCGCGGGTAAAGTCGAGGCTGCCGTCGGCCTTGCGCTCGAAATCCACGCCCATCGCTAGCAGGTCGTTGATGACCGAACGGCTCGAGCGGATCATGATGTCGACGCTCTCGCGGCGGTTCTCGTAGTGACCGGCGTGCATGGTGTCCTCAAAGAAGGCATCGTAGTCTGAGCCTTCGGGCAGCACGCAGATGCCGCCCTGCGCGAGCATCGAATCGCACTCGTCGACAGTGCCCTTGGAGAGCATGATCACGCGCGTGCTCGTCGGCAGATTGAGGGCCGCGTATAGGCCCGCCACGCCGCAGCCGGCAATGACGACGTCGCACTCCATGTCGGGGTATTGCTTGGTTTCCACAGGAATCCTCTCCCTTGTAATGTGGCGTAAGGGGCTGTCCCTCATGCCACATTGGCTTAGCGCGCCGCGTACTCGAGCATGCGGTCGAGCGTGAGCTTGGCCTGATCGGCTGCCTCGTCCGACACGCCAATCTGCACCTCGCCCTCGCCCGTCTCCAGGCAGCGCACGAGCTTTTCGAGCGTGATGAGATCCATGTTGACGCAGGTGGGCTGCACCGCAGGGAAGTAGAACTTTTTGCCGGTGCCCTCGCAGCGGCGCTCGAGCTCGTAGAGCACGCCGCGGACCGTCACGATGATGAACTCGTTGGCGTCCGACTCCTCGGCATACTTGATGATGTCGGCGGTGGAGCCGATGTAGTCGGCCTCGGCAAGGACGTCGGCCTTGCATTCGGGGTGCGCCAGTACGAGCGCGTTGGGATGCGCCTCCTGCGCATCGACAATCTGCTCGACGGTGATGATGTGGTGGCGCGGGCAGTAGCCATTGTTGAGGATGACGTGCTTTTGCGGCACCTGCTCGGCAACAAAGCGGCCCAGGTTTTGATCGGGGATGAACAGGACGTGTTGTTGCGGCAGCTCGGACACGATCTTGACGGCGTTGGAGCTGGTGACGCACACGTCACTCCAGCTCTTGATCTCGACCGTCGAGTTAACGTAGCAGACCACGGCAAGGTCGTCGCCGTGCTCGGCGCGCGCTGCATCGACCGTCTCGCGCTTGACCATGTGAGCCATGGGGCAGTCCGCGCCCGGCTCGGGCAGCAGCACGGTCTTAGTGGGATTGAGCAGCTTGGCGCTCTCGCCCATAAACTCCACGCCGCACAGCACGATGGTCTGCTGCGGCAGGCTCTTGGCGAGCTTTGCCAGGTAGAAGCTGTCGCCGACGTAATCGGCAACGGCTTGGACCTCGGGCGCCACATAGTAGTGCGCCAAGATCACCGCGTCACGTTGGGTTTTTAGTTGCTGGATGGCCTCGACGAGCTCTGCGGGCACCAGTGCCGCGCGCTCCGTTGCCGTCGTTGCCGATGCTAGGCCGGCCGCGATATCGTGTGCAAGCTCCGACGCATCCATGTTCGCGCTCTGTGCCATCAAGGCCCCTCTCTTTTGGCGAATCTTGGGGCTTTAGTATGACACCTAGCTTTACAGCTGACAAGACAGCTGTAAAGCTAGGTGTAAAGTTGAAATAAAGATTCAATCATGTGTCAGGTCCATTTTCGAACTGGCAAGCTGAGGATAGCCGAGCTTTCGATAGCGCAGGAGGCATCTTTCGCCACCGCAATACCGCTCGGCGCGAGTTGCGCACCGTGGGGCGCAAACGGGGTGTTCCTCCGCGGGCGGCGCGCACCCAATGTGGCAAAATCGAACTACTAAGGGGGCTCGAATGCTCAAGATTATCGCCTGCGACGACGACGTCGCTTTTCTAGATAGACTGCACCGGATGATCGACCGCTGGTCGACCGAGACGAGCACGGCAGTCGACGTTGCGCTCGTCACGCGCGGCGAGGACCTGCTGGCCCGCCATGCCGCATCGCGTGCCGACATCATTCTGCTCGACATGATCATGCCGCTCGTCAACGGCATGGACACCGCGCGGGAGCTGCGCCAATCTGACACCGCCGTGCGACTGGTGTTCCTCACCTCATCGCCCGAGTTCGCGCTGGAGTCCTATGAGGTCCGTGCCTTCGACTACCTGCTCAAGCCCGTAACGTACGAACGCCTGGCGCAACTGCTCGACGAGCTTTCGAGCATGCGACCCGCCGTGACCGATGAGCTCGTAACCAAAACGTCCTTTGGCTACCACGCCCTGCGCCTGTCTGATATCGAATATGCCGAGGCCCGCAACAAGCACGTGGTATTCCACCTGCGCGACGGGCGCGACATCGAGGCGCTCGAGCCGTTCCGCAACATCGAGGACCAGCTGGCCAAAAACGCAAGCTTCTTTAAATGTCACCGTAGCTACCAGGTCAACCTGCGCAATATCGACCACTTCAACCGCACGGATATCGTCATGCGCTCGGGCGCTTGCATCCCGCTGGCGCGCAGCTGCAAGCAGGGTTTCCAGGATGCTTACTTTGCGGCACGGTTCGAGGGCGGGAGGCGCTAATGCTCCCCACGGCCGAGATGGTACTTTGGGCAATTCACCACGCAACAACCCTGCTTTTTGGCGTTTTTGCCTCGGCGGCGCTCTGCGGTATCGAGATCAACCGGCGTCATGCGCTTGAGCTGGTGATGGTCGGCGCCGTAACCGGATGCGCATTCGGCCTCGCCAATGCCGTCGGCGGCGAGCTTTTCGCCCGTCAGGTATATCCACTCGTCGTGCATCTGCCGCTCGTCATCTATCTGTGCGCGCGCTATCGCCTGAGCCCGCTGCTCGTTATGCTGGGCGTCACCAGTGCTTATCTGAGCTGCCAGTTCAGCAACTGGATGGGCATCGCCGCGCTCGCCGCCACCGACTCGCAAATCGCGTACTACGTGGCACGCATTATCACCACGGTCGTCGTCTTTGCGATCCTGCTGCATTGGGCAAGCGACATCGGTCCGCGCCTGGCGGTCAAAACCCCCACCGAGCTCGAGATTCTGCTCATCCTGCCGCTCGTCTATTACATCTTTGACTACGCCACCAACGTCTATACCACGCTCTTCCACTCGGGCTCCGTGGTGACGGTTGAGTTTTTGGCGTTTGCGCTTTGCGCGTTCTACCTTATGTTTCTTGCTGTGTATCTGCGCGAATACGAGGCGAAGGAAATCGCCGAGCGCGAGCGCTGGATGCTCGCAACCCGCGACAGCGCAGCCATCAAGGAACTCGAAGCTTGGCGCCAATCTGGACGCGAGCTTTCGGTCCTCCGCCATGACATGCGGCACTTCCTGCGCGGCCTTGCGGCTTTGATCGAGGAGGGCCACATCGACGAGGCGCTCGAACACATCGACGAACTCTGTGAGACGAACGACCGCACCGCCGTGCGCCGCTACTGCGCCAACGACACGGTCAATATCGTGCTTTCGTCATTTAGCTCCGATATCAACCGAAACGGCATCACCGCCGATTTGCGCGCCGCCGTACCCGAGAGCGTCCATGTAGCCGACGTCGATCTGTTTAGCGTGCTCTCGAATGCCCTGGACAACGCCATCGTCGCCGCGAGCGCCGCTCCCCAGGGCAAGCGATTTGTCGATCTGGACCTGCGTTGCGAGGACGGGCAACTGCTCCTTATGGTCTCCAACACGTTTGGGCGCCCGCCGCGCATGGTCGACGGCATGCCCGTAGCCGGGCACACCGGACACGGCTTTGGAACCAAGAGCATTAAGCTTGCCGTCGAGCGCATGGACGGCAACTGCCAGTTTCGCATTCACGGCGACCGATTTGAGCTGCGCGCCGTGATGTAGGGGCGCGACAAGCCGGCGCCGCGCTCGACCCGTCAGGACCGCCTTGCCGGCGCCAGTCCGCTACAGCGGCGCGGCCGCCGGGGTCAGCTGTTTGATGTAGGCCCACATGCGCTGTTTGGCGGCTTTGTCAGTGAGCGCCGCCTCAAAACCGTCGAGCGCGAGCACGCGACGACCCTGAACATGGGCGACCAAGCCGGGCTTGAGCATGGCGGTATCGAAGTCGTCGATTGCCACGAGCATGTCGGCATAGGTCTCGCGCATGGTATCGGCCGCGCGATCGTCCAGCAGCAGGACTGCCTCGGGGTCCAAAGCCTCGAGCGCCTCGCGGAACAGCTCGCACGGCAGGCCCTCGCCTGTCGCAACCGCTCCGTCGCCCGCGCCGGCGACGCTCGCCAGCACGCAAAAATCCTCGGGCGCGTAGCCGATGGCACCGAGCGCCTTGCGCAGCGCAGCACCGTCCGGACCGGCAGCCAGCTCACCGCCCGCACGCTCGGCATCGTCTAAATCACCTTTTACCAGTACAATCGGCGAGCACGCGTTGCCCGCGATACGCACGCCGCGACCCGCGAGCGATGCGAGCTCCTGCTCGGTCGCCTGGGCGATAGCTTCTTTTTTCTGGCTTTGTGACGTGGGCATGCGCTCTCCAATCGTTTGCGTGCCCACCATTATATAAAAGAGCCGCCCGCGAGTGGTTGCATTGCGGGCGGCTGGGTATAAGCACGGTCGTACTGAGTTTTACGCGGCTGAGCCGCGTCGCACTATGGAGGTCACCATGGCTGACATTAAGCAGATTACCCCCGAGAACTTCGATTCCGTCGTTAACAGCAGCCTTCCCGTGCTGGTTGATTTTTGGGCACCGTGGTGCGGTCCCTGTCGTTCGCTCTCGCCCATCGTTGACGAAGTGGCCGACGAGCTGGCCGGCAAACTTGCCGTCGCCAAATGCAACGTCGACGACAATCAGGACCTGGCCATGAAGTTTGGCGTTATGAGCATCCCCACGCTAGTTGTCTTTAAGAACGGCGAGGAAATCGACCGCTCCGTTGGCGCGCTGCCCAAGGCCAGGCTGCAGGCGCTGCTTGAGAAGCACCTGTAATACGCCGGTCATGTGCTGCCGTCCATGAGCGGTTTTGCGCCGCTCACCGGAGAGCCGGGCGCTGCGCCCGCGACCACGGATAGTATGGTAACCACAAACAGCCCCCAGTGAACGGGTGCGGGTCAGACAGACTCGCACCCGTTTTCTTATGCGGCGATGAGCAAAGCGGGCGTAGTAGAATCTGAACCACTGATTAGACCCGTACAAAAGGAGATTTCCCATGCATGACGTCGGAATGAACATGAGCCAGCTTGCCATGAGCGTCAAGCAGGTCGACGACACGATCGAGCTCGCCCACGAGTGGAGCCATCAGCTGCTGCATGCGACTGAGAACTTTGATATGGAGCGCATTGGTGCCAAACTCGAGGCCGCCATGGCGGCGCTCCACGAGGCGCACGACGCACTCGAGGGCTACGGGGAGGCCATCGAGGCCGACCATAACTCCGTTGGCTCCGTAAAGCTGGTGTAGCGTGACCGAGCACGAGCACACCTGCGGGCACGAGCATTCGCACGGGCCGACCGGCGACGCAGACTGCCGTTGCAGCGGCTCCGCCTCCGAGCTGGTCCGTTTTTCGGTCACCGCGCCCGACGACCTGTTGCGCCGCTTTGACGAGCAGATCGCGCGCCGCGGCGACGTGGCCAACCGCTCCGAGGCCGTACGCGATCTGATTCGCGCCTCGATCGCCAAGGAGCAGATGCGCACGCCCGACGAGCAGGTCATCGGTTCGCTCACTATGATCTATGACCACCATACCGGCGATCTGACGCGCCGTCTGGACGAGGTGCAGCACGACTACACCGACGAGATTGTCTCGACCATGCACGTGCATCTGGATCACCACAACTGCTTGGAGATTCTGGCGCTTAAGGGTCGCGGCGAGCGTGTCTACGAGCTGGCTGACCGTCTGCTGGGCCTGCGCGGCGTTAAACACGGCGAGCTCACCTGCGCCGCCACCGAGCAGAGCTTGGGGCTGTAACAGCACACATTTCAACGAAGGAGGGTCGCATGCGACATGCGCATATCCATGTAACGGGCATTGTGCAGGGTGTCGGCATGCGACCGTTTGTGTATCGCGAGGCCATGGCGCATGGCATTTGCGGCTGGGTGCTCAACGCGGGCGATGGCGTGCATATCGAGGCGCACGCTCTAAGCGAGTCGCTCGGCGAATTTGTCGCCGCGCTTTCCGAGCATGCACCTGCGGCGTCTCGCGTGGAGCATGTCGCTGTCGCAGACCTGGAGCCCGACGCTTGGGATGCCGCCAACGAGCAGGGTTTTCGCATTGTGGCGTCGCAGGATCAAACTGCCCACACGACGCTCATCTCGCCCGACATTGCCACGTGCGACGACTGCCTGCGCGAGCTGTTCGACCCCGCCGACCGACGCTTTCATTATCCCTTTATCAACTGCACCAATTGCGGACCGCGCTTTACCATCATTCGCTCGTTGCCCTATGACCGAACGGCCACCTCGATGGATCGCTTTCCCA
Organism: uncultured Collinsella sp.; assembly: GCA_958423535.1. Classification (GTDB taxonomy): domain Bacteria; phylum Actinomycetota; class Coriobacteriia; order Coriobacteriales; family Coriobacteriaceae; genus Collinsella. The sequence goes on along the minus strand of CATZRJ010000014.1, from coordinate 18,905 downwards.
TGTGCCCCACCTGCGCCGCAGAGTACGCCGACCCGCTCGATCGGCGGTTTCACGCGCAGCCCGATGCCTGCTTTGATTGCGGACCGCATATTACGTGGCGTGAGGCGGATCGCGGTGTTATGCCAGCGGGAGCCGACGCGACACCAGCCGTCGGCTCCACGCGCGAGGCCAGCGATACCATCATCGAACGCTGCGTCGAGCTGCTGGCAGGCGGCGGCATCGTCGCCATCAAGGGCCTGGGCGGATTCCACCTGGCCTGCGACGCCACCAACGAACAAGCGGTGCACGAGCTGCGCCATCGCAAGCGTCGCAGCAACAAGCCGCTTGCCGTTATGGTGCGCGACCTTGCCGACGCCGAGCGCCTGTGTCGTATCGATGGCGTTGAGCGTGGCCTGCTTGCCGGCAGCGTTCGCCCCATCGTGTTGTTGCGTCGCCGCGCAACCGGCAACGACGCCCACGGCTCCCCCAACGTCCCCGAACTCGCGCCGTCCGTCGCGCACGACTTGCCCGAGCTTGGCGTCATGCTCCCCTACACCCCACTTCAACATTTGCTGCTCGCCGCGGCTGCAGCGCACGGTATGCGCGCAATCGTCATGACCAGCGGAAACCTGAGCGAAGAGCCCATCGAGACCGACGATACCCTTGCATGGGAGCACCTGGTTGCCGCCGGCATCGCCGATGCGCTGCTCGGTAACGACCGCGCGATTCTGTCGCGCTACGACGACTCCGTGGTACGCGTGGTCGACGGCGACGCCATGCCTGTGCGTCGCGCACGCGGATATGCGCCGCAACCGCTGTCGTTGCCGGCGCTCAACGGCACCACGCCCTGCGTACTCGCCTGTGGGCCGCAGCAAAAAGCCACGATTGCACTCACTCGCACGGACTCGGACGGTTATACGACCTGTTTTGTGTCGCAGCATATCGGCGATGTCGAAAACGGCACGACCTTCGATGCCTGGAGCGCCGCGCGCTCGCGCCTGGAAAACCTTTTTGACCTGGCGCCTGCCGCCTTGGCATGCGACATGCATCCCAGCTATCTGTCGAGCCAATGGGCGCGCGAGCAGGCACGGGAGCACAATCTGCCGCTTATCGAAGTCCAGCACCATCATGCGCACATCGCGAGCGTAATGGCAGAGGCGATTGCCGCAGGCCGGCTTGCGCCCGATGCACGCGTCCTCGGCATCGCCTTCGACGGCACGGGCGCCGGCACCGATGGCACCATATGGGGCGGCGAGTTTCTTATCGCCCGTCTCGCCGATTTTGAGCGCGTCGCACATCTGCGCACCTGGGCGCTTCCCGGTGGCGCCGCATCCGTACACGATGCCCGCCGCAATGCCTTTGCCCTGCTCAGCGAGCTCGACCTGCTCGAACACCCGGGAGCCGTGGGGCTCTTGAACAGTCTTGACGAGCAAACGCGCAGCATAACGGCAACGATGATCGAGCGCGGCATCAACAGTCCGCGCACCAGCAGCATGGGTCGCCTGTTTGATGCCGCAGCCGCGATTTTGGGCATTTGCGGCCAGGCAACCTACGAGGGCGAACCCGCCATCGGGCTCGAAGCCGCTGCCTGGCATGCGCTAGACGACGAAATCGCCCATTTTCCCGACGACAGCGCCGGCTATTTCGCATCTGGCCCATCGTGGTTGGACGGCCCTTATGTTCTGGACCAGAAAGCACTCTTTGAGACACTTTTGGAGGGAATTGAAGCCGGAGCGCCCGCCGACAGGCTCGCGCTCGACTTCCATGTCGCCGTCGCGCGCTCCTCGGCACACATCTCCAGCGATATCTGCGTGCGCGAGGGCATCGACACCGTCGCCCTATCGGGCGGCGTGTTCATGAACCGACTCCTGCTTCAGCTCCTCACCCGCGAGCTCAAAAGCGCAGGCCTTACCGTCCTCGTCCCCCATACCGTGCCCGTCAACGACGGCTGCATCGCCTACGGTCAGGCGGCGGTCGCAAGCGCTCGTCTTGCGCGGATTGCATCACAGTAGCTCGCCCTCGTACGCCGCCGCGCCCAGCCGTCTCACAGGCGTAACGCGTTTGCCCGCGAACCCCGCGAGCGCTACCATCAACTGTGGATTATTAAGCGCCCATCCAGCGCAAAGCGTATAAAAGGGGAACAATATGTGCCTTGCCGTTCCCGGCAAAGTAGTCAAACGCGACGACGACCTCAAGGCCACCGTCGACATGATGGGCATCGAGCGCCCCGTGTCGCTGCGACTCGTGCCGACGGCGCAGGTTGGCGACTATATTCTCGTACACGCCGGCTTTGGCATCCAGATCGTCGACGAGCAGGAAGCGCAAGAAACGCTCGAGCTCGTTAACGCCATGACCGAGCTGGCCGAAGAAGACCAACTGGCCAGCAACCCGGCCGAGGCATACTAGTGGCGGCCGGACAGCCGGCTCGCTCCGGTATCGACTTTTCGGCATTTCGCGATTCCAAGCTGGCCCGCGAGCTCATCGATCGCATTTGCGAGCTTGTCGGCGACCGCACCATCAACCTTATGGAAGTCTGCGGCACGCACACCGTAAGCATCGGCCGCTATGGCTTTCGCTCCATTATGCCGGCCGGGCTCAAGCTGCTGAGCGGACCGGGCTGCCCCGTCTGCGTTACCGCCAACCGCGACATCGACCACGCAATCGCGCTCGCCAACATAGACGGCGCCATCATCACCACCTTTGGCGACATGATGCGCGTGCCCGGATCGTCCACCTCGCTCGCTGCGCAAAAGGCGGCAGGGCGCGACATCCGCATCGTCTATTCCCCGCTCGACGCGCTCGACATTGCCGAGCAAAACCCCAATCGTCCGGTCATTTTTATGGGCGTGGGCTTTGAGACCACGACGCCCACCATCGCCGCCGCCATCCTGGAGGCCGAGGCGCGCGGGCTTTTGAACTTCTCGGTCTATTGCGCCCACAAGACCACGCCGCCAGCGTTGCGCGCCATCGCCAACGACCCCGAGACCGCCATCGACGGCTTTATCCTGCCGGGCCACGTCGCCACCATCACGGGCTTGGCACCCTTTGGCTTTTTGGTCAACGAATTCGATACCCCGGGCGTGGTCACGGGATTTGAACCGGTCGATATCCTGCAAGGCATCTGCATGCTGGTCCAGATGGTTGTCGAGGGCGGGCCCGCGATTGGCAACGCCTACCGCCGTGGCGTCAACGCAGACGGCAACCCCGTGGCGCGCCAGCTGGTCGAGCAGGTGTTTAAGCCGTGCGACACCACGTGGCGCGGACTGGGGCCGATTGCCAACTCGGGCCTTTCCATCCGCCCCAAGTTCTCGCGCTTTGATGCCCGCACCCGCTTTGACGTGCCCGTCGAGGAGACGGTCGAGCCGCGTGGGTGCCGCTGCGGCGACGTGCTGCGCGGGGCCATTACGCCGAGCAGCTGCCCGCTCTTTGGCCGCACCTGCACGCCCGAGCACCCCGTCGGCCCGTGCATGGTGAGCTCCGAGGGCAGCTGCGCGGCGTACTACCGCTACCGCGACTAGTCCGGACGCACCCGCACACCGGCACCACCCACGATTGGAGTTTTGAATATGTCCCATAGCATCACCGATAGCACCGTCCTGTTGGGCCACGGCTCTGGCGGTCAGATGATGAAGCGCATCATCGATGAGGTCTTTCTGGATGCCTTTGGGTCGCCCGAGCTGCTCGAAGGCAACGACGCCGGCGTGGCCGCGCTGCCCGCGAGCGGGCGCATCGCCATGTCGACCGACAGCTTTGTAGTCTCGCCGCAGTTCTTCCCCGGTGGCAATATCGGCCGCCTCGCCGTGTGCGGAACCGTCAACGACGTCGCGACCTCGGGCGCCAACGTGCGCTACCTATCGTGTGGCTTTATCCTCGAAGAGGGCTATCCCATGGATAAGCTCCGCCAGATTGTGCAGACGATGGCCGAAACGGCGCGTGAGGCGGGCGTGTCCATAATCACGGGCGACACCAAGGTGGTCGAGCGCGGCGGGGCCGACGGCGTCTATATCAATACCGCCGGCGTGGGCGAGGTTCCCACGGGCATGGCGCTCAGCGGCGCCAACTGCCAGCCCGGCGACGTCATCCTGGTGTCGGGCACACTGGGCGACCACGGCATCGCCATCATGAGCCAGCGCGAGGGCTTGGCGTTTTCGAGCACGATTGAAAGCGACGCCGCGCCGCTCAACCACCTGATTGCCGACGTTTTGGCCGCAGCGCCCGACACGCGTTGCTTTCGCGACCCCACGCGCGGTGGTCTGGCGTCCACACTCAACGAGTTTGCCCAGGCCAGCGGTGTTGCCATGGAGGTCGACGAGGATGCCGTGCCCGTGCGTCCCGACGTGCAGGCCGCCTGCGAGATGCTCGGCTACGATGTGCTGCAGGTGGCAAACGAGGGCAAGATGGTTGCCGTCGTGCCGGCCGAGCAAGCCGATGCCGCGCTGAGCGCCATGCGCGCCGCCCGCTACGGCGAGAATGCCGCCATCATCGGTCGCGTGCTGCCGCTTGCCGAAGACGCCCGCCCCGCCGTGCGCGTGCGCACCGGCTGGGGCTCGACTCGTATCCTCGACATGCTCGTGGGAGAGCAGCTGCCGAGAATTTGCTAGCAGCTGCTCTGCAAGCTGCCCAGCATCCGGCCACAATCGGCCCGCCCATTTTCACTGGGACGTTGCCCCACTCAAACTGCGGGGAGATGGAAGGGCCCCCTGCCGAGCTAATCGGCAGGGGGCCCTTCGCTTTGCAAGACCATACTCCTTGCAGTATTTACCTGGTAGGCAGAGGTTCGCTACGCCGCGCGGCGTTTGGTGTAGACAAACCAGCCGCCGACGGCCCCGATACCGACGATGCCCACGGCAACGCCAGCGATAGCAAAGCCGTTTGAACCCGCGTCCGCAGCCTTGTTGGCGGCGCCGGCGCTCAACACGGCGGTCTTGCCGGACGTGCCCGACTTTTTGGCGCTCTTGTCCGTCTTACCGGCGACGGAAGACTCCGTCGAATCCTTCTTGCCGGATACAGTCTCGACCTTGGAATCACCAGCTGCCTTGGCGGCCACAGGAGCCATTACGCCCGCAAAACCACCGGTCCCGTTGCCGGCACCGCCGTCCGACCCGGCACCCGGCGTCAGGACGCCCGGCGCCACCGTGGGCTTCTGCGGGTCCTTGCTGCTCGAGCCCTTGCCCGCCGTCACGGCCGTCTTCCAGGCAATCGTCTCTCCCGAGGAGACACGATACGTCGTGAGCGCGCGGAGCGCCTGCTCGGTCGCCATGGCGTTGGCCGCGCCGCCCTTGCTGTGCGCGTAGCCGTTGCCGCCGTCCACGCGGTACAGGTCCAGCGCGCAGACAACGTTGGTCACAGCATTTGCAAACCCGTTGACGGGATTGGCCGGATCTCGGTCGAGCGAAAGCAGCGCGAGGATCACCTGGGCATTGGCCTCGGCAGAGCCGAAGTCACAGGTACCCGCGCTCATCTTGCCCTTGAGGTAGGAGAGGCCATTCTCGATGGCAGCATCGACCTTGGTGTCGCCCGCATAGGGCGCCACGGCCTGGATCGACATGGCCGTCAGGTCCACGTCGCCCAGACGCGTACCTTCCACAGCGTCGCCGCTACCGAGGAGCTCACAGACGGCGTCCACGAGGCTCGCGCGCGTCCAGGCGGAACCGGCGGGTGTATCCGACCCGCTCGCATTGAGCGCCATCAGCGCGAAGATTTTCTCGTTGGCGCGCATCATATCGGTGCGGCTGCAGATGAGCTCGACCAGGTTGACGCCGTCATAGTCGGTGATGTCCTCGCCGATGGCGGAGAGAGCCAGCGCCACACGCTCGGTCTCGGTCAGAGCGCAGGTCGCGCTTCCCCACTCGGCCTTGTGCTCGGCCAGCGAGGCGTGGTAGTTGTCGAGCAGCCCGGAATCGATCGTGCGGCCCGCCATGGCAAAGTCGTAAATCTCCCACTCGTCGCCGTACCGGAAGGCGTCAGAGCTGCGGCGCGCGTCGATGAACGCAGCAGCGGCATCGATGCCCGCCGAGGCGGACTCACTCGTAGCGGGGCTCGCGGCCACGCCGGCCACGGTGATGGTAAGCGTCACGGGCTCGGCACCGGCGGTCGCGTCCACCGGCGTACCCGTCGCGACCACCGTGCCGGCCGAAAGCGCCGTCACCGCGTAGTCGCTCGAGGCCACGTACAGGCCGTCGTCGGGAGCGCCGTCGACGTGCTTCCAGGCGCCCTTCTCGTTGCGGTCGATGCCCACGATACCCGAGGCGTCCTTGCCGTCGAGCGTCTTGAACGTCCAGATGAGGCCGGGCTCGGTCACGCTCCAGCCGTCCGCGTCGTTCTTACCGGTAAAGGTCAGGTCGAGCTTTTGCGCCGAACCGGCCTTGAGGTAGAGGCTGTCCGTGCCGGCCGTCACGCTCGCAAGCGGATTTTGGTAAGCATAAGTCACGTCGCACGACGCGCTGATGACCTTGCCATCGGCGTCCGTGTCGGGCAGCGTCGCAGTAAACGTGGTGGTGCCAGCCTTGTACGCCGTGTAGCCGATCTCGCCCGCGGTGGTGTAGGCCGCCACGGCAGGATCGCTGCTCGTCACGGTAAAGTTGTCGCGGTTGGTGGCGTTGTCGGGCGCCACCACCGGGCGTGCGTGATCGGTCAAAAACGCGCCGCGTTCGGAGAGTGGGTTGCGGCCCTGCAGGTAGACGGTGGCGCCGTCCTCGTTATAGCCCATCGAGATGGACGTAGCGGCCACGGCTTCGGACGTCAGCGTCACGCTCTTGGAGCCGGCGCCCGCAGATGCGGCGTCGCGCGGGGCAACGGTGATCGTGGCACTGCCGGCATGCTTGAAGTAAAAGCAGGCCGAGTAGTCGTTGCTGTAGATGGTCGTAGGATCGCTCGAGGCAAAGTGGAAGCGGCTGAACGAAACGGGCACGTACTCGCCCTTATCGGCGTCGACGTAATGCACGCGAATCTCGAGGTTGCGCACCTCGGAGCCCTGGACGGTAGCCGCACCATCGGTCACGTTGCTCACGGTGCCGTCGGAGGCACGATACCACAGCTCAAAGTCGTCGAACTGCTTGGCCTTGGCCTTGATCTTGATGGTAGCCACGGTCTGCTCGGAGCCATCGCCCTTGTGCTCGGTGGCGGTCACCGTGCCAGTAGCCTTGTCGTAGACGTAGAGCTCACCCGTGGACTCGTTGATACCGATGTTGCCGCGGTTGGCGTCATCGGTGCCCCAGGTGATGGTACTCGTGGCCGGGACGCCCTTAAGTGCAAAGACGCCAAGTTTGCGGTAGGCGTCCACAGCATCAGGCGAAACCTCGAGCATATGGCCGGCAACTGTCTGGCTGGTGCCGTCGTTGGCCGTGAAGCTCACGGTGTAGGCGTCGTCGGGCGTGGTGTCCTCGGGCGCCTGGTAGCTGTTGCCCGAGCCAAAGACCGGCGTGCCATTTTTATCGATACCCCAGCTGCTGCCGTTGGCGCCGCAGTTGGCGTTGATGAGATCGGCGAAGGCATCGGTGGCCATGTCGGCGGGGTCGACGGCATAGGAGTTGACGAGCGCCGAGGCGGGAGCGTCCATCTTGTTGGTGAGGAATGCGCCCCAGTAGGTGTTGACGAGCTGGCCCGCGCTATAGGTCGCGAACAGCGCGCCCGCTGTGCCCTCGGAGGTCGACACGCAGTTGGACACGATGCCGCCGTCGAGCGTACGCGCAAAGCCCGCGACGCCCTTGCCGGTCACACTCGTGGAGCAGTTGAGCACGGCACCCTGAACCTTGTTGCCCAGGGGGCCGAACGCCTTGCCGTCCGTCGCCTGCTTGAGTTCACCGGAAAACGAGATGTTCTGCACCACGCCCGTGGAGGCAACGCCGTCCATGAGCGACTTCACGCCGCCGCCGTTGGCGAAGGTGATGGTGTGGCCCTGTCCATCAAGCGTGCCCGCGAGCATGCCCGTGGGGGCAAAGAACCAGCTGTCATCGATGGTGACGTCGTTGTCGAGAACGTAGTAGGCGTCGGCGTCGGCGGGTTTGAACCTATTTTCGAGGTCGCTCTGCGAGCTCAGGTGCACTACGTTCTGCGGCTGAGCCACGGGCTCGGTGGGCTTGGGCTTCTCGAGCGCGGCAATGGCATCGGCGAGCGTCTTGGTTGCGGCGTTGACCTCGGCCTGCTTGGCGTCATCGTTGGCGTAGACATCTTGAGCGCTCACAAGGGCCTCAGCGAACTTGGACCAGCTCTCGGCCGTGTAGCCGTCCTCGACCTTGGCGCTGGCATCGTCAATCGCAGCCTTGAGGGCATCCTTGTTCACAACAGCCGCAGCGCCGCCCGAAATCAGCACGGGCAAACCGCCCTGCGCAGACCAGGTAAAGCCGGTGGCAGGGACATCGGTGTTGAGCTTATCGACCGAGACCTGGGTCTTGAGCTCGTCGACAGAGATTTTGCTGCCGAAGGAAGAATCGACCTTGTAGCCGCACGCCTGATTGCCCGCAGTGAACAGATTGTTGGCCACGGTGCCAGACTTGTAATATCCAACAAGACCGTGGGCGCAAAAACCCGACATCGATCCGGAAACGTAGGAGTTGATTACAGATCCACCGTTGAGCGTTCCCACCAGGCCACCGTAATCGGCCCAGGAGCCGTCATCGCTCAAAGCCGCCGTCGACCAGCACATCTGCACGGTTCCCGAGCAATTGATCGCAAGGGCGCCCTCATAATCGCCCATGGTTGCCCGGCCCGTCACGCCCAGATTCTGTACCGTACCAGCCACGCTCTTCGCCAGCGTCTTGCCGTTGAGCACGATGCTGTGGCCCTGGCCATCGAGCGTACCGGCCACGGTCTCGATCTGTTGGTCAGCCTCAAGGCTGATATTCGCCGCGAGCTTCACGACAGCCCCGGGCTCGATGGTGGTGGGCAGCCCATCGGCAGAAGAGACCGTCACCGTCTCGCCGGCCTTGGCGACGCGCGCGCCGCGTGTCTGCTGAGCATCGGCATCCTCGTCGTCGACGTCCGCCGCGGCGGCATTCTGCCCGTTCGCACCCAGCACGGCGGCAAGCCCCTCATCGGCAGACGGAGCAACGTCGGATCTTGCCTCGTCCGCCGACGCCTCGGCGCCTTCAGCACCCGTCCGCTCGTCCGCAGTGAAACTCGACTCGTCGGCATTCTCGGCAGCATCCGCCTGCTGCGAGGCCTGGGTCTGCGCCTGCACAGCGATCTCTGCCACGCCCTCGGCAAATGCCGACGTACCCGGCATCGACCAGACGAGCAGCACCGAGAAAGCAGCGGCTCCCAGGCGCTTGAGCATAATGTTGTTTCGCGTCACCCGTTCTCCTTCTTTCGCGAACCTGCAATAGAGCCATGGCGAAGAAGGCGGGACAGGCGATACCCCGGCAGCACAAAGGCGCACGTCAGCCACCCTATCGGCAGCAAAACGCACGCTCAGCAGCACCCCTTGTAGACCGGAATCCAGCGGCAAACAGAGAGGCCCTCGGTTTCGAGAAGAGCGCGGGCAGGTAATCTGGCTCGCGGGCGCGCCCGCACACAGTAACCGCCTTGCTCGGGATTCTCACCCGATTCCCCTTTATGCGCTCGCGCGCACCCGTGCTCCGGCTTCTATTTTTTAACGGAAGAAGTGTACGTTACCGCAGGTAAATCGGTCAATGCACTACACAAAAACCGCCATACCCGAGCCATATGGCTCCCGGATAACCGCCTATAGGCAACCTCTATCGCCACCAGGCCGCTGACGAACCAAACCCGCCCACAAGATTGAGCGGCCCGAATGTCCCCCGCGGGACTTTTGACCGCCCATTCCCGGCTGGGCGGCACGCGCTATTATGGTTGTCGTTTACGTGAGCTATTTAGATGGGAGCGTACCTATGGCTGCTTTTTCCACCGTGATCTTTGACCTTGACGGCACCATCCTCAACACGCTCGAGGACTTGGCAGCAGCCGGCAACCATACCTGCGAGATGCACGGCTGGCCCACGTTTGACGTAGACGCCTACCGCTACAAGGTGGGAAACGGCATGCTCAAGCTGGTTGAGCGTTTTATGCCGGCCGAATATGCGGGCGACGACCGTATGTTTGAGCAGACGCTTGCCGAGTTTAGGGCTCATTACGGCGAGCATAAGGAAGACCACACCGCTCCCTATGCCGGCACGATTGAGATGCTCGACCGCCTGCGCGCCGCGGGGGTGCAGCTTGCCGTGCTCACCAACAAGGACCATGTCTCGGCGGCCCCGCTTATCGAGAAGTACTTTGGTTCCGAGCGCTTTGCGCTGGTGCAGGGCCGTGTTGATGCGTTTCCGCCCAAGCCCGAGGCTCCCGTCACGCTGCATGTGATGGAAGAGCTGGGCGCCAATCCGGCGGCCACGCTCTATGTGGGCGATTCCAATGTCGATATCTTGACCGGCCACAACGCCGGCCTTAAGAGTGCGGGCGTCAGCTGGGGCTTCCGCGGCCGCGGCGAACTCGAGGCTGCCGGCGCCGACTACGTGGTGGATACGCAAGAAGAGCTCGCGGCGCTGATTCTGGGCGAATAACGGGGCCGCTGCTCAACGCGGCCGCAGCAACTCTGCCACGCGGAAAGCGCATCCCGTTTTGCCGCCTCAAAATGGGATACGCTTTCCGATTGAGCCCCGTCGGGGAAACGGCATCCCACCTCAGGGCGATATTCCGGGTCGCGCTTTCCGCAACCCGCTCCATCCGGAAACCGCGACCCACTATTCAGCCAAAAACCGGGTCACACTTTCCCAAGCAGTCGATGCGCCAACCGCGCCCAAAGAATGTCCCCAACGACTAGTCGTTTAAGAACGCCCCCAACGACTACTCATTTAAGTCTGTCCCCAATGAGTAGCAGGTAGAGGACGGACAGCGAAAACGCCCCTAAGCGAGCAAGGTGACGTGAAATGAAAGGGCGCTGACCTTCTGGTCGCGCCCTTGAAATTGAACGTCAGATTGCCGCTTAGGGGCGTTTGCAGCGTCGAGCCGTTACGCGGTTTGGCAAAACCGCGTAACAAACTAGCTCATCATCGCATTCATCATCTCGGTGGTTGCGGAATCGTCGGCAGACCACTCGTTATCCTCGTTGGCGGAATACTTAAAGGTGACCTTGGTGTCCTTGGTCTTAGCGGCCTTGGTCACGTCGACCATGACCTGGCCGGCCATCTTGTACAGGTCGTCCTCGGACGGCATCGTATCGAGTGCGGCAATCTTCTCCTGATATTGGGTGGCGAAATCTTCGACAATCTTGTTCATGGACTTGCAGGTTATGGTGACCTCGGCGGTCGCGGTGCCCTTGTCCTCGTCGACCGTCACATCGCCGATCTTGTAGTCAAAGCCCTCGAGATAGCTCTTGGCATACTCCTTGGGATCGATGCCCAGCTGCTCAAACTCGTCGCCCGAAGCCTCTTCCAGGCCGGAGAGGAAGTCATCGCCGCCGTTCTTGATCTCGTCAAACTGACTCGTAAGGTCATTGGTGATGAGCTCCTCCACCGAAGGCCCTCCGCAGCCGGAAAGCAAAACCACGCACGCGACCAGGGCAGCCATCAGGGGCGCAAGCAGCAGCTTCTTTTTCATGACATTCCTCCAAACAAGCGGCGCCGCGCTCCCTACGCAGCGCACGTCGTGACAGTAAGTCCATATTAGCGGCCCGGCCCAGCCCCCTGCGTCGCAAAAGCGCAGGCGGCTCAATTTGACGAACGAATGGCCCTTAAAGCAAGCCCCCTGCAATAAAATGCACCTGCTTAGCCTATTAAAAAGGGTGGCCGGATAACCCGACCACCCTTGTGCATCTTCTGGATGCCGCAGACTACTTGCGGACGACCTTAACGATGGCGTCACCGGCGGCGACGGCAGACTCGGCCTCGACGGCGAGCTCGACATCGGCAAACTCGGCGGTGTTGGACACGGCCACGACGACGCAGTCCTTGTAACCGGCGGCAGCGATCTTGGCGCGGTCGATCTTGAGCAAGGGCTGGCCGGCCTTCACGACGTCGTCGGCCTTGACGAAGCCCTCGAAGCCGTCGCCGTTCATGTTGACGGTATCGACGCCAACGTGCACCAGAACCTCGATGCCGCTATCGGACTGCAGGCCCACGGCGTGACCCATGGTGACGGTCACCTTGCCGTCGCAGGGAGCGTAGACCAGGTCGTCCTCGGGCCACACGGCGCAGCCCTTGCCCAGAACCTCGCCACCAAAGACGGGATCGGGCACGTCGGCCATCTTGATGACCTTGCCCTTGACGGGCGAGCACAGCACGTCGGCACCGGCAGAAGCAGAGATGGAGGCCGGAGCAGCAGCTGCCGCGGGCTCAGCCTTCTTCTTGAACATGTCAAACAGACCCATACGTTTTCTCCTTTTGATTAAGCGCAACGTTATGCGCATGCCTATGGTGATTATAGTGCCAAATGATCAAATTGCTAAGGTGAGGGCTCGAATCGCAAGCCCTTCCAAGCCCTTCCCAAAACCTTTTATCAGTGGCACTCATATTGTCGATTACTCCAAGCCCTCGGTGCCGTTGGACTTGATGATCTTCTGATATGCGAAGAAGCTGTCCTTGCGGCGGCGCTCGTAGGTACCGGTGCCGTCGTCGTACTTATCGACGTGGATGAAGCCGTAGCGCTTGCGCATCTCGCCAGTGCCGGCGGAAACCAGGTCGATGGGACCCCACCAGGTGTAGGCGATCAGGTCAACGCCGTCGGCGATGGCCTCGCCCATAGCCTTGATGTGGCTCTGCAGATAGGCGATGCGGTACGGGTCGTGGATGGAGCCGTCCTCCTCGACCTCGTCGTAGGCACCCATGCCGTTCTCGACCACCATCAGCGGAATCTCGTAGCGGGCGTAAATCTCGTTGAGGGCGATGCGCAGGCCCAGCGGATCGATCTGCCAGCCCCAGTCGGTGGACTCCAGATAGGGATTCTTGCCGCCAAAGGTCATGTTGCCTTCGGTCATCTCGTGGTCCTTGTGGGTGCCCACGGTGCCGGACATGTAGTAGCTAAAGGTGTAGAAATCAACCTTGCCGTCGGCGATATCCTGCAGGTCGCCGTCCTCCATCACGAGCTCAACATCGTTCTCGGCCCAGAAGCGCTTGGCATAGAACGGGTACTTGCCGCGCACCTGTACGTCGGAGCAATACCAGTTCATGGTGTTCATCTCCTGCTGCGTGGCGAACACGTCGGCCGGATCGCACGTGGCGGCATAGGAGAGGATGAAGCAGTCCATGTTGCCCATCTTAAACTGCGGGTAATGCTCGTGGGCATAGCGCACGACGCGGCCGCTGGCGACAAACTGGTGATGCAGCGCCTGCATACGAGCCTGCGGCGTGGTATGGACCGCCGATGCCGGACCCTCAAAGCCCTGAATCATGCTGGTCTCAAAGAGGTTGCCCATGTCCTGAGTACCGCAGTTGATCTCGTTGAAGGTGAGCCAGAACTTGACCTTGTCCTGATAGCGGTCGAAGACGGTCTGGCAGTACTTCTCAAAGAAGCTGATGAGCTCGCGGCTCGCCCAGCCGTTGTATTTCTCGACCAGGTGATAGGGCATCTCGTAGTGCGAGAGGGTCACGAGCGGCTCGATATTGTGGGCGCGCAGGCAGTCGAAGACGCGGTCGTAGAAGGCGAGACCGGCCTCATTGGGCTCAGCGTCGTCGCCGTTGGGGAAGATACGGCTCCAGGAGATGGACATGCGGAACATATTGAGGCCCATCTCGGCGAACAGCGCGATGTCCTCCTCGTAGTGATGGTAGAAATCGATACCATCATGATTGGGGTAGAAGCGGTTGGGGTCGATGTCGATCGTAATCTGACGTGGCTCCTTGTAGCTGCCGCCCAAGAAATGGTCGTCGACGGAAGGACCGCGGCCGTCCACGTTCCAAGCGCCCTCAAACTGGTTGGCGGCGGTGGCGCCACCCCAATAGAAACCCTTGGGGAACTTGATGTTTGCCATGAGCATCTCCTTTGCATCGCGGGTCGATAATCCGAGTATCGCCTGCGCACGGGACGGGCAGAAGCGGGCGCGCCAAACCCGACACTTCTTTTCGCGCCCACGGACCGCCGCCGCCCCGTCCCTGACACTTCCTGATACCGACCAACAAAGGGACAGGTTTATTTTGGAAGGTTTTATCTGGGCAAACGCCGGCGGTAGGCGGCCGGCGTGCAGCCATAGCGCTCGGCAAATTTTTTGTAGAAGAAGCTCATATTGGCATAGCCCACCTCGCGCGCTGCGGCCTCTGCAGTAGCACCGGTGTCGAGTAGAGCCGCCGCGCGTGTCAGGCGGCTCTCCTGTACGAGTTGCATAAACGTGCGCCCCGTCTGCCGCTTGAGCAGCGCGCTTGCGTAGTTAGGGCTCAGGTGCAGGTGGCGGGCTAAGTCGTTGAGCGTGCAATCGCAAGCATGCCGCTCGATGTAGCCCACGGCGGCCGCGACCTGCGCCGAGGGAAGCGCGGGGCCGTCCGTTTGCAGCAGCGCGGCCTCGTAGCTTTGCATGAGCTCGACCAGCAGCAGCTCAAACAGCCTCGACACGATCTGGGCGCTCGCTGCCGTCGGCTCCAGGAGCTCGCACAACATCTCCTGTATATACCGGCGCACCCGACGGCTAGCGCCCGTGCGGAAATGCACATGCCCGCGATGATCGGTCTCGTCGTTAAGTGCGTTGAGCAGGAACTGTGAGACAGCGCTTGTGGACGAAAGGCTTTGCTCCAGGCTGCGGCGCAGCATCGGCCGTGAAATGACAATGCTCAACATCAGGTCGTGCTCGCCGAGCTCGCCTACGGCATGCGGGCAGGCGGCATCGAGCAGAAGTACCTCGTTTTGGGCGAGCGTGAGTTGCGTACCATTGACAACCTGTGGCGCGCTCCCTCGATAGACATAGCTGATTTCGACATAATCGTGCACGTGCTCCGGCACGGGGTTAAAGCGCGAGTTGCGCACAATCGACAGGCCCTCGGGCATGCCTTCTTGGTGCAGGGCGTACGCCGCGTTACCGATTTTACGGACATGCCTGCCATCGATATCTGCCTGTTGCCCCTGTCTAAATGCATCGTTCCAGTCATAGCGGGCGCCCGCGCAGTAAGCGCGCTCGCTATCGGTCAGCTCGAGCAAAAGATTGTCCAAACGTGCGATATCCATAGCGCCACCATCGTTGATTTAGTCATATTCTGCCGTGGTTTTGATATTAGCAGGGCAGCGCGGACGACGTACCCTGAACTCGCAAGGGTTTAGAAAGTTGGTTCTGGCATGTGGCACGCGTCCCAGCGCTTCGCCAAGCAACTGTGGGGTGACGTTTGCCCAGATAAAACCGACCAAAATAAACCTGTCCCTTTTTGGCAGGTTTTGAAGGAGTGAGTATGGCGGCATATGACAACCATGTGCTTCCGTTCTTGTGGCTCAAGGGCGAAGAACGCGAGACGATTACCGAATACTTAGAGCAGATTGCCGGCGCAGACATCCATGAGGTCTGCCTTGAGTCGCGCACGCATCCCGAATTTTGCCGCGACGGCTGGTGGTCCGACCTGCGTTTTATCATTGGCGAGTGCAAGCGCCTGGACCTTAAGATCTGGCTGCTCGATGATGCCCACTTTCCCACGGGCTACGCCAACGGCGCGCTTGCAGGCGAGGATGTAGACCCCGCGCTCAAGAAGACTGTGCTTAAGCATCACACGGTAACGGTCGTTGGACCCCAGCCGTCCACGACCATCAAGCTCGGCAACCTCATGGATCCCACGGAGCACTTTGTGGGCGCGGCGGGTTTTGACGCTGCCGGCGCATCGCTCGACCTTGAGCTCGCCGTTGAGCAAACCGAGGGCGGCACTCCCGCCTGCCTGCGCTTTGACGCTCCCGCCGGCGTCACCACCCTCGAGCTCTACGTCACCAGCCAAAAGACCGGCTTTCGCGATGAATACATCAACATGGTCGACGCCGATTCGTGCCGCATGCTCATCAACGCCGTCTACGAACCCACATTCACGCATCTGGGCGACGAGTTCGGCAAGACCATTCTGGGGTTCTTTACCGATGAGCCTGGCTTTATGAACGAGAAGGGTGCGACCCTCGAAGACGCTTCTACCAGCAGCTTTATCGGACGCGGTGACATGGCGCTGCCATGGTCGGACGAACTTGCGCGACGCCTGCACGAGGCACTGGGCACAAATTGGCTGAGTGAGCTCCGCGGGCTTTGGACGCGCGACCCCGCCGGCGCTCGGGTCCGCCACACCTACATGGACATCGCCACGCAACTCTACCGTGCGTGCTTTGACGAGCAGATTGGTGACTGGTGCCGCGAGCGCGGCGTTATGCACATTGGCCATGTAATCGAGGACAAGAGCTGCCACACACGCTTGGGCCAGGGCGCTGGGCACTACTTCCGCGCTGTCGCCGGTCAGGACATGGCGGGCATCGATGTGGTTATTAACCAGCTCGCCCCCGGCATCGACCACGGCCCTTACAGCTACTTCCATGGCGCATGGAACATGGAGTTCTTTACCTACGCGCTTGCCAAACTGGGCTCTTCGGCCGCGCGCCTTGACCCCAAAAAGCAAGGGCGCTGCATGGCCGAGGTCTTTGGCGCCTTTGGCTGGCACGAGGGCTTGCGCGAGATGAAATGGATTGCCGACCACATGCTCGTCCGCGGCGTCAATTGGTTTACGCCGCACGCGTTTAGCATGGCGCCCTTCCCCGATTGGGACTGCCCGCCGCACTTTTACGCGCACGGCAATAACCCGCAGTGGCCGCACTTTGGCCAGCTCATGAGCTATATGAACCGTACGGCAACGCTGCTTTCGGAAGGCTGTGCCACGCGCCCCGTCGCCATCCTGTACCATGCCGATGCCGAATGGGCCGGTAGCGCCATGCCTATCGAGCGCGTGGCGGCAGAGCTCACGCGCGCGCAGATCGACTTTGATTTTGTGCCCGCCGAGGCTTTTGAGGACAAGAGCCGCTACAAGGTTTCGATTGCCGATGGATTGCTTGGTGTTAACAACTGCCACTACCAGGCATTTGTTATGCCCGGTGCTACGTTTATTGGCGCGGAGACGGCAAAGGCGGCGAGATACATGACGGATGCAGGCGTTATGGTGCTTGCCGTCGACGAGGTGCCCGGCGCATTCTACGATTCCGATGGCGCGGTCGAGCTGGGAGGACTCGTCGCAACGCCGCTCGCCGATGTCGCCCGCGCGCTTGCAAGCGCGGGACTGCAGACCGTTGTGCCTGACACACCGCAACCCTGGCTACGCGCACTTCGCTACGAGCGAGCAGGCGAGACCTACGTTATGCTCGTCAACGAGCACCCACGCGAGCACATCGACTGCACGGTTGCACTTGCGACAGGCGAGCGCCTTTGCGGCACGCGGCTCGACCTGCTAAACGGTGCCGAGCCCGTTGCGTTTGACGGTGCGCTGGAGCTCGCACCCTTCGAGAGCTGCATCGTTGTTTTGCAAGCGAGCAACGAGGATGCGCCCGGAGACGGCGTAATCGACGCTGATACATCGCTCGGCCTGCGCATCGAAGACCCATGGACCGTTGCCCTCTCCCCTGCCGGCAGCAATGGCGCCTTTGGTGAAGCACAAGAGCTCAAACACCTGGGCGACCTTACGGCCGATCTGTTCACCGGCACCTGCGGCACCTACCGATATCATGCGTCGTTTGAGCTGGCCAACGATTGCACCGACGCCACGATCGACCTGGGAGACGTCTACGAAACCGCAACGCTCACGCTCGATGGACGCTCGCTCGGCACACGCATCTGCCCGCCCTATCGTTTTGCCGCCGGCTCACTTTCCGCCGGTGCGCATGAGCTCGCGATCGACGTCATCAACACGCTCGACCATGCGATCCCCGACATCTTCGGTCTCACCGAGCCCGTCGCCCCCAGCGGCATCCTCGGCCCCGTTACCCTTTGCGGGCAAAACCTGCCAAAATAAACCTGTCCCTTTTTGGCAGGTTTGGCGAGTGTGGGAGTTCGCATGGATATCAAACGCAAGATCACCGAAGCGCAGGGCCTCACCCCCACCGAGCAACAGCTCGGCATTGCAGCCCTTGCCATCGGTCAGGACATCCGCGGACTTTCTATTAAGGAATTTGCCGCGCGAACCAACGTTTCGGTCGCGAGCGTACACCGTTTTTGCAAAAAGCTCGGTCTCGAGGGCTTCAAGGATCTCAAGGTCGAGCTTATTCGCTTGGCAACCGAGGCGGGAAACCGCCGCGACGTGGACATCAACTTTCCCTTTGATGCTACGTCCAGCCCCGCGCAGGTTATGGAGCGCATGGAGGGGCTCTACCAGACCACGCTGGCCGAAACGCAGGAGCTGCTCGACCCCACGCAGCTTGACCACGCCGCCAAGCTCATCGCGAACGCCCGACAGGTCGACATCTACACGGGCTCGCACAACCTCTATCCAGCGGGAATGTTCCGCGACCGCCTGCTCTCCGCCGGTAAAAGCGCGACGTGCCACGACGGTGTCGAGGCCCAGGTGCGCACGGCACTCGCCTCGGGTCCCGACCATGCGGCAATCGTCATCTCCTACAGCGGCCTTGCCCCCAATCTCAAGGACATCTTGCCGATCCTCAGCAGCCGGCATGTCCCGGTCATCGTTATCGGTACGCCTTATTGCGCGCGCATTCATCCCGGCTTTGCTGCCTACCTTACGGTGAGTGACCACGAGAGCATGACGCATCGCATCACGCAGTTCGCGAGCCACATCGCCGTGCAATACGTGCTCGATTCGCTCTACAGCAGCTACTTCGCCAAAGACTACGCCCGCTGCTCCGAGTTCCTGGAGCGCTCGTTCCCCTACACCCGCCTCCCGGGGCTCAAGTAGCGACGAGCGTGGATAATCTCCCACTTTGAGGCCGTACATAGACCAAAACCGGGAGATTATCCACGCTCATTTCTGACTAGTCATTTAAGAACGTCCATTACAGTCGAAATTGTCAGCCCGGGACCGTCTCGGGCTACGATT
>CATZRJ010000013.1 GCA_958423535.1 uncultured Collinsella sp. | reverse complement strand
CAACAACGACGGGGGCGTACTGACGCTCATCGACGCCATCTTGGCGGCTCGTTAAGCTATCCCATCGGGCCTGGCCGGGCGAGGCGGGTAAGTTTTTCGTTCGGTCAGGTCCTGGGCTCGCTCGAAGGCCACATTAAGTGGCCTTCGGCTCGTGCGGAATCTACGAAAAACTTACCCGCCTCGCCCGGCCAGGTCCTGCGGTGACTTGCTTGCCGCCTGGATGGCGTCTTGGCGCCTAGATACTTGGCTGATTTTTTGGAATGAAGGGGGCTCCTTGTTGGCAAGGAGCCCCCTTCTGCTCTTGGTCACTTTGGGGTTGATGGAGGGTCTTTATTTGGCGTCGGCCCAGGTTATGCCGGTGCTGGCTTCGGCGATGAGGGGTACGCGTAGGTCTACGACGTGTTCCATGACGTCTTGGACCATGGCGGTCAGGCGCTCGACTTCGTCGATGGGGCACTCAAAGTCCAGCTCGTCGTGCACCTGCAGGATCATGTGGGCGGCAAAGCCCTCTTCTTCCAGGCGGCGGCTTACGCGGGCCATGGCAATCTTGATGATGTCCGCCGCGGTACCCTGCATGGGATGGTTCATAGCCGTGCGCTCGCCAAAGCCGCGGAGTTGCGGGTTTTTGGCCTTGAGCTCCGGAATATGACGACGGCGGCCGTACATGGTCTCGGCGTAGCCCGTCTGCTTGGCACGCGCCACCACATTGTCGAGGAACGTGCGCACGCCCGGGTAGGCCTCGTAGTAGCGATCGATCATGCCACGCGCCTCGGCCATCGAGATATGCAGCGACTGCGACAGGCCGTAGGCCTGCTGGCCGTACACGATGCCAAAGTTCACGGCCTTGGCGCGACTGCGCAAGTCGGGCGTTACCTCGGACACGGGAACGCCAAACACGCGCGCGGCCGTCTCGGCGTGGAAGTCTTCGCCCTCGTTAAAGGCACGTACCAGATGCTCGTCACCCGAAAGATGCGCCAGCAGACGCAGCTCGATCTGCGAGTAGTCCACCGCCAAAAAGACACTGCCCTCGCCTGCCGAAAACGCCGTCTTGACGGTGCGGCCCAGCTCAGAGCGCGTCGGGATGTTCTGCAAGTTCGGGTCGCTCGAGGACAGACGCCCCGTCGCGGTGATGGTCTGGTTGTACGTGGTGTGCACACGACCGTCACCACGGCGCAGCGGACCTAGCGTGTCCAGATAGGTTGACTTAATCTTGGACTTCTCACGCCAGTCCAAAATCAGGCGCACGATCTCGTGGTCGCGGGCAAGATCGCTCAGTACCTTGGCATTGGTCGAATAGTAACCGCGCTTGGTCTTCTTGAGGCCCTTGGTCGGAAGGCCCATCACATCGAAGAGCACGTGCGACAGTTGCATGGGACTGCCAATGTTAAAGGTCTCGTCACCCGCCAGGTCGCGAATGCTTCGCTCGACCTCGGTGATCTGGGTCGCCAGGCCCTCGGACAGACTGCGCAGCCGATCGGGATCCACGAGCATGCCCGCGCGCTCCATCTTGGCAAGCACCGGCACGAGTGGCATCTCGATGCCATCGAACACGTTGGCGGCGTTCTCGCGTGCCATGCGGTCGCGCAGCGGTGCGACCAGCGCCAGCGTCAAGTCCGCCGTGCGAGCGGCGGGTGCAGGAGCGTCCTCGCCGGCACCCTCTGCACCGCGCGCCGCAGGCAGCGACATCTGCAGATAGGTATCGGCCAGATACGCCTCATCGAACTCGGAGCGGTCGGAATCCAGCAGGTAGGCGGCAACCACGGTATCGAAGATGCGCGTGGAATCGGCAGACAGCGGGTCCATGAGCTCGGGCTCAGAGGAATCGATAGGCGAAAGCTCGTGCAGCAACGCCTTCATATCCGGGCTCGCCACGCGGCCCTCCATAAACAGGCGCGCGAGCACGCCGGTAATCACGCCGTGGACGAAGTTAAAGCCCTCAACCTCAGCCGCCGCACCGCCGTCGCCCTCCTCGAGGGCGAACAGGCCCTTGGACGTCGCCAGCCACAGCGTGCGCGTCAGTCCAAAGAGCGCGCCCTCTTCCTTGTCGTCGTCCACCACGGCGGCGACCCACTCGCCGGCATCAATCGCGCGGGAAATCTCAGCCGCAACGGCACCAAGCGCGTCAATATCGCCCGCGGCTGCGCGAACCATCGCAGGCATCTCAAACACACTGGAGGCAGCAGCAGCCCCGCCCTCGCCACCGATCAGCGCCAAGAAACGGTTCTGCATAGCGGTGATACCAAGCGTGCCCAGCGCCGCGGAAACCTCATCGGCAGAATACGCCGGGAAGGACGTCGCCTCAAAATCGAGCTCAACGGGCGCATCGGTGCGGATGGTCGCGACCTTGCGGCTCAACAGGGCATCGTCGATGTGCGCACGCAGGTTTTCGCCCATCTTGCCCTTGACCTCGTCGGCATGTGCGATGACCTCGTCCAGGCTACCGTACTGCGCAATGAGCGCGCTCGCCTTTTTGGGGCCGATGCCCGGCACGCCGGGGATGTTATCGGACGTGTCGCCCTTCAGACCGTAAAAATCGGGCACGAGCGCCGGCGTGATGCCGTGATACAGATCGTCCACGCTCTCGGGCGTCATAATCGCCACGTCGGACAGGCCCTTGCGGGTCGAGACCACGTTGACGTGCTCGGTCACGAGCTGATACATATCGCGATCACCGGTCACCAGCAGCATGTCACAGCCGGCTTGCTCGCCCAGGCGCGCCATAGTGCCCAGGATGTCATCGCCTTCCCAGCCCTCGGACTGCAAGATCGGCACGTTGAGCGCGGCGAGCAGCTCCTTAATCATGGGAAACTGCGCGTGCAGATCGGGGTCCATGGGCGGACGCTGGGCCTTGTACTGCGGCAGCATCTCCATGCGCACACGCGGCTTGCCCTTGTCAAACGCCACGACCACACCGTCGGGGTTAAAGGCGTCAATCATCTTGAGGAACATATTCAAAAAGCCAAAGATCGCGTTGGTGGGGCGACCGTCCGGCGCGTTCATGGTGGGCGGCACGGCGTGGAAGGCGCGGTGCATGAGCGAGTTGCCGTCGATGACGGCAAAGGTACGGCGCTTGTCAGACATATTGAATACCTCGCTTTGGGCTGGGCACGGTTTGCTCACTCCAGTTTACACGCTCCCCGCCCCGCGGCCACCGCACATCAAGCTCCCCCGCCACCGCGCGCCCGCGCGTGATACGATGGCTCACGGTACATCAACCAGCACGATCGATCCGAAAGGAGCCTGCGTCATGGAGCGTCCCTGCGCATGGAAAAAGTACACGCCACAGCAAATCGAGGAGCTCGAGGAGCTTTGCCGCGGCTATAAGCAGTTTTTGAGCGAGAACAAGACCGAGCGCCTGTGCGTCAAGACCGGCATCAAGATGGCCGAGGAGGCGGGCTACGTCAATCTGGAGACCGTGATCGCCGAGGGCCGTGCGCTCAAGGCAGGCGACAAGGTGTACGCCGCCAACCACGGCAAGGACCTTATGCTCGTCAACCTGGGCACCGCCCCGCTCGAGCAGGGCTTTAACATCCTGGGCGCCCACGTGGACTCGCCGCGCCTGGACCTTAAGCAGAACCCCGCTTTCGAGGCCGGCGACATGGCCTATCTCGACACGCACTATTATGGCGGCGTCAAGAGCTACCACTGGGTGGCCTCCCCGCTTGCACTCGTGGGCGTCATCTGCAAAAAGGACGGCACCACCGTCGACATCAACATCGGCGACAAGGCCGACGACCCGGTCTTTACCATCTCCGACCTGCTGATTCACCTCTCGAGCGAGCAGATGGCCAAGCCCGCCAAGGACGCCGTCGACGCCGAGATCCTCGACGTGATCGTGGGCGGCCGCCCTGTCAAGTTTGACGAGGACGACAAGGACGCTCCCAAGGAGCCCGTCAAGCAGATGTTCCTGGACATCCTCAAGGAGCAGTATGACGTCGAGGAGGAGGACTTCCTCTCCGCCGAGATCGAGGTCGTGCCCGCCGGTCCCGCCCGCGACATGGGCCTCGACCGCTCCATGATTCTGGGCTATGGCCACGACGACCGTGTCTGCGCCTATCCGTCCATGCTCGCCCAGATCAACGTCGCCAACGTGGAGCGCACGAGCATCACACTCATCGTCGACAAAGAGGAGATCGGTTCCGTGGGTGCCACTGGCATGACAAGCCGCTTCTTCGAGAACACCGTCGCCGAGATCATGACGCTCGCCGGCGAGGATAGCCCGCTGGCCCTGCGCCGCGCGCTCGCCCGCAGCCGCATGCTTTCCTCCGACGTGTCCGCCGGCTTCGACCCGGGCTACGCCGGCAAGTTCGAGACCAAGAACGCCGCCTTCATGGGTCGCGGTCTGTGCTTCAACAAGTACACGGGCAGCCGCGGCAAGGGCGGTTCAAACGACGCCGACGCCGAGTACGTGGCCCTCGTCCGCGACATCATGGACGAGGCCGGCGTGGACTTCCAGACCTGCGAGCTCGGTCGCGTCAACGCGGGCGGCGGCGGCACCATCGCCTACATCATGGCCAAGTACGGCATGAACGTCATCGACTCCGGTGTTGCCGTCCTGTCCATGCACGCCCTGTGGGAGGTCGCCAACAAGGCCGATATCTACGAGGCCTATCGCGGTTACAAGGCCTTCCTCGAGCGCGCCTAACCAACCCTTCATCAGTTGCGGTGAAATACGGACTAAACTGGCCCATAAACGGCCAAAACAGACCGTATTCCACCGCAACTTCCTTTTTAGGCAAAGGAGAGTCCATGCTGCAGGTCATCATTTCGCCCGCCAAGCAGATGCGCGCGGCCCAAGATGCTTTTGAAGTCCTGGGCATTCCACCTTTTGCGCAAGAGACGGCTCGCCTCCACCGCGCACTGCTAGATATCGAGCAGAATGAAGGCAGCGGCGGTCTGCAGGCGCTGTGGAACGTGAGTGACAGGCTGCTTACAACGTGTCTGGATACGCTTCACGAATTTATGCCCGTCCTGAGCGATGCCGACCTCGCCGATCCCGATATCGCGCGTCGAATCTCCCCTGCCGTCATGTCCTATCACGGCATTCAATACCAAAGCATGGCGCCCGAGGTCATGGATGCCGCACAGCTCGACTGGCTGCAAAACCATCTCTGGATCCTCTCGGGCCTTTACGGATGCGTGCGCCCCTTTCATGCCGTTGAACCGTATAGGCTGGAGATGGGCGCGAAGCTTGCCGTCGACAATGCCCGAGACCTCTACGCGTTTTGGGGCGACAAGCTCGCACGGGCCATCGCTCCGGCGGGCTCCAACGCTACGATCGTCAACCTCGCCAGCGCGGAATACGCCAAAGCCGTTCTGCCCCGCCTCACCACCGAAGCCACGGTCGTCACATGCCTCTTTGGCGAAGGCATCCGCAACGGCAAGCCCATCCAGCGCTCGACCGCCAGCAAAAAGGCACGCGGCTCCATGGTGCGCTGGATGGCAGAAAACAAGCTCGAGGATGTAGACGAACTCACCGCGTTCGACGTTGGTTATCGCCACTTTCCCGAGCTTTCAAATAAAAACACTTTGGTCTTCCTGAACGAACAGGCCTTGTAGGACCACCGCTACTTTTAAATGTGCTGCCTAGGCACGGCGTCTATTCCGCCAAGCCGTCGGCTTTGGCAATTTCATTTGTCGAGCCGTCCTGATAGGTAATCTTGACATGCTCCACCTCGGACACCTTGACGCCCGACGGGGGCCCCAGGCGCCATTCCGTCAGCGCGATATCCATCGTCGTGGGCACATCCCCTTTATCTTTGAGCTCGACTGACAGCGTCTTAAGCGACGCATCGAAGGTCACGCGCTCGATCTCTTCACCAGGAATGGAACCACCGCTTAGCTGCAGCTGGACAAATCCATCGCACGGATACCAATAGTCGCCGGGAGCTGCCACCGTGTTACCGCCAGCGACCTTCACCGTCATGATCGGTAGGCTATCATCAGCCTCGAACTCCCAGGCGGCGGCGCCGCAACCGCCAAACGTCCAGATACAAAAGGCAATCACCAGCACGGCAAGCACCGCAAAACCAATCGCGACAAGGCCATGGTGCGCGCGGCTCTCCTCGGCCGATACATCCCACTGCGTCTCTCGATATAGATGCTTGTCTTCCATGTTCGCCTCCCCACAGGCACGCTCGTTGGCCCAATCGTACCCATTCAGGCTATACTTGAGCCCATTACATAAACGGGGAGCTTGCAGGACAGGACGGCAGGCTGAGATTGGGCGCGCCCGCCCTGACCCGCAAACCTGATATGGGTAATGCCAACGAAGGGAGCCGTGCCAATGAGCACACAGACCGAGCCCAAGCTCGTCACGCAAATCGACTTCGCCCGCGCCGGGCAGATTACGCCGCAGATGAAGGAAGTCGCCGAGCGCGAGCATCGCGACCCCGAGTACATCCGCGAGCGCGTGGCCGACGGCCGCATCGCCATTCCCGCCAACATCGTGCACATCAAAAAGGGCATGCGCGCCTTTGGTGTCGGTGAGGGCCTGTCCACCAAGGTCAACGTCAACCTGGGCATCTCGGGCGACAAGGCCGATGCCGCCGAGGAATGGAAGAAGGTCAAAATTGCCGAGGACTTTGGCGCCGACGCCATCATGGACCTCTCCAACTCGGGCAAGACGCGCCAGTTCCGCCAGCAGCTCATCGACGAGACGCCGCTCATGGTGGGCACGGTGCCGATGTACGACGCCATCGGCTACATGGAAAAGCCGCTGGTCAAGCTGACCAAGGACGACCTGTTCGAGGTCGTGCGTGCGCATGCCGAGGACGGCGTGGACTTTATGACCATCCACTGCGGCATCAACAAGTCGGTCACCAAGACCTTTAAGGAGACCGGCCGCCTGATGAACATCGTGAGCCGCGGCGGCTCGCTGCTGTTTGGCTGGATGGAGGTCACCGGTAACGAGAACCCGTTCTATGAGTTCTACGACGAGTTGCTCGAAATCTGCCACGAGTACGACGTGACGATTTCGCTCGGCGACTCCTGCCGCCCGGGCTGCCTCTACGATTCCAACGATGCCACCGAGACCGCCGAGATGATCGAGCTGGGCAAGCTGTGCAAGCGCGCCTGGGCCGCCGGCGTCCAGGTTATGGTCGAGGGGCCGGGCCATATGGCGCTCGACGAGATCGCCGCCAACATGAAGCTGCAGAAGCGCCTGTGCCACAACGCCCCGTTCTATGTGCTGGGGCCGCTCGTGACCGATATCGGTGTGGGCTACGACCACATCACCGCCGCCATCGGTGGCGCCATCTCCGCGAGCTCCGGCGCCGACTTCCTGTGCTACGTGACACCGGCAGAGCACCTGTGCCTGCCCAACGCCCAGGATGTGCTCGACGGCCTCATGGCCACTAAGATTGCCGCGCACGCCGCCGATATCGCCAAGAAGGTACCACACGCCCGCGACATGGACGACAAGATGGGCCAGGCACGCCGCAAGCTCGACTGGGATGCCATGTGGAAGTGCGCTCTCGACCCGGTCACCGGCAAGAAGCGCTACGAGGAGTCCCCTGCCGCCACTGAGGGCACCTGCACCATGTGCGGCAAGATGTGCGCCGTCCGCACCGTTAACAAGGTGTTCGAGGGCACGACGATCGATCTTGGCATGGAGGATTAGCTTTTTCGAGGTAATCGCCAGCAAGCCTGCTGTAACGCCCGTCAATTGTTGACTTGTGAACATTTGCTTATATTTGCGTAAAGATTGCACCACCCGCCCGGGATCGGCATGCAGCCGGCCCGGGCAACTTTATAATGCAGGTAGAAGACCCATTTGAATCCAACCGAACAAGGGAGCGAACATGGATCGTAGTAAGGTACCTGCCGTCCTGTCTATCGCAGGATCCGATTCCAGCGGCGGCGCCGGCATTCAGGCCGACATTAAGACCATCACGGCGCACCGTCTGTATGCCGAGACGGCCATCACCGCCATCACAGCGCAAAACACACTGGGCGTCACCGCCGTGCAGAATATCTCCCCCGATATCGTCGCTGCGCAAATTGACGCCGTCTTTGACGATATCCGCCCGAGCGCCGTCAAAATCGGCATGGTTTCGTCCACCGAGATTATCGAAGTTATCGCCGATCGCCTGAGCGCATGGAACGCAACCAACGTGGTCGTCGACCCCGTTATGGTCGCCACGTCGGGCGCTCGCCTCATTGCCGAGGATGCCGCCGAAGCGCTTACGCGTCGCCTGTTCCCGCTGGCGACCGTCATCACCCCCAACATTCCCGAGGCCATGGCGCTGCTCGACTACGAGGTCGATTCCGAGCGCACACAGCAAAACGCTGCCATGCTCCTCACCCGCCGCTTTGGCTGCGCGTCCCTCGTTAAAGGCGGGCATTTTGTCAACGAGGCCAACGATGTGCTCGCAGAGCCCGCGCCGCTCGATGACGAGGGCAACCACCTGGGTGATCCGCTCACCACGTGGTTCCGCCACAAGCGCATCGAGACCGGCAACACGCATGGCACCGGCTGCACGCTCTCGTCCGCCATCGCCTGCGCGCTGGCGCAGGGCATGGATCTTGCCGACGCCATCAATGCCGGCAAGGCCTACCTAACCGGCGCTCTCGCCGCCGGCTTTGACATGGGCAAAGGCTCCGGCCCCGTCAACCACATGTGGCAGTATTAAGATTCGCAGCCCAAAACCGCCGCAAAGGCGACAGACACCTTTGCGGCGGCTCCCACAAACATCTCGATCTGTAACAGTTAGAGCCCATTTTTCGGCCCACCTGTTACAGATCGAGATATTCAAATTCCGCTGAGAAGACAATCTCGATCTGTAACAGTAACTCGGCAAAATCGACCCTAGATGTTACAGATCGAGACAAACGACCGATATCGACCTAAATAATCTCAATCTGTAACATCTAGCCCGTTTTCGGCCTTACAACTGTTACAGATCAAGACAAACAGACGACCCCAAGCCACCGCAAAGGTACCTTTGTGGTGGCTTGGGGTCGCGCTACTCACCGAGCATCTCTTTGAGCTTGGCTGCCACGGCATGTCCCAAGCTCTCATGGCTTTCGGGCATCATATGCAGATAGTCGATATCGCCCGGCTCGGCAAACTCGGCGGCATTCAAAAAGTCGCAGCCAAACTGCTCGGCCACGTGCGCATAGTACTCGCCAAAATGTTCAGATGCCTCAACGGAATGCTCGTCAAAGTCGGTCATATACACATCGGCGATCTGCGGCTTGATCTTGATAGGAGCCATCAGCAGAATGTGCGGACAAGGCGCAGCGTCGGTCCACGGAAACGCGCGGACGGCGCGAATCAGTGCCATGGCGCCACGGGCGATATCGGAAGCTGTCACGTTAAAGACCGTCTTACAGTCGTTGGTGCCCAGCATGATCACAATGGCGTCCAGCGGCTTATGGGCCTCGAGCAGCATCGGAAGCGCGCGAATGCCGTTGAGGTTAGTGTCCAGATGGCACATATCGTCGCGCACCGTCGTGCGGCCGTTGAGCCCCTCCTCAATCACATGCCAGCCCTCGCCCAGGTCACGCTGCGCCACGCCGCACCAGCGCACATCCTGCGCATAGCGCACCGCGGTGCCATCGCGCATACCAGCCGGATCATAGCCATAGGTATTGCTGTCACCAAAGCACAGAACGTTTTTCATCGTAAGCCCTTCCTTTAGTAAAAAGCCGACGGGAGCAGCCCTCCCGCCGGCTCGACCTATCTGTCGGCACGTACCGATTACAGGTACTTGCGCCAATCGTCATCGTCCTCATCGTCCTCGGCGGCAGCCTGGGCCTGCTCGGCGGCGCGAGCAGCCGCAGCGCGTGCGGCAACCTGGGCATAGGACTCCTCGTTGCGCTCGGGGAAGCTTGCCAGCACGTGCTCGAACTTGGCAAAATCCTCATCCCAGCGCGTAGAGGGCACGGCAAAGAACACCTGCTTGACCTTAAAGTCACCCGATGCGAGCTCCTCGCGGAAGAGCTCTGCCACGGCCTCGGCGTCAAAGCCGTTGTTGTCGCAGCCCCAAGCACCCAGTACGAGCTTCTCGCGACCCAGCTCATCGCAGACGGCAAGGACAAAGCGGATACGGTCGCGCAGGGCATCCAACAGGGCGTCGTCGCTCACGCGGTACTCCTGGCGGGCACGCCTGACGTTGGGTGCGGCGGCAACGATTACATCGGCGTATGCGTGCACGTGGTTGCGATCGAAGCGCACGGCGGGCACCACCAGCGCACGATTGCGGTACAGCTCGCAGTTGATGTTGCGGCGACGGTTCTCGCCGTACCACTTGCGCTGCTTGTCGAGCACGTTGTACAAGTACGAATCGGCGCAGAGCGTCGCCTCCTGGCCCAGGTAGCCCTGGATATAGCCGCCGCCCGGATTGGTAAACGAGGCAAAGGCAAGCACGGCCATATCGCAGAACTGCGCATAGCCGCGGCCGTTATCGAGGATTGCCTGCGTGGCGGAGGCATCAAGCACAGTGACCTCGGGCAGGACCGGAGCAGCCTCCTCCGCGGGCGCGGACTCAGCCTCGTCGGCCGACTCGGTGAACTCGGGTGCCACCTCGGACTCGACCGCAGTCTCCACCTCAGCGGCCTCCACCTCGGCAGTCTCAACCTCGGCAGCGTCAGCCTCCACAACCTCGGCAACCGGCTCCTCGGCAGCCGCAGCCGCTTGGGCCTTGGCCTTCATCGCCGCGACAAAACCGGCAGGCATACCATCGAACTCGCGCACGCCGGTAAGCGAACGCTCGATGTCCTTGGCGCAGGCCTCGGACACAGCCGCCACATGGCGCTCGGCGGCCTTGGCACGCGCCTCGCGCTTGGGATTGGGCTGACCCGCTCGGTTAGACCTACGGTTACGGTTCCTGTTGTCGACATCTGCCATACGTGGCCACCTTTCCTGTCGCTGCCGCTATCGGCTTTTTCCCATCCATGATACCCCGCCACGCACAAAAAAGACGGCCCCGAAGGACCGCCTTTCGTATCGTTTTACCGTGTCCGGCAGGAAACGTCGCAACGCCGCGCTAGTCGCGACGACCGAGAATGTTCAGGATGCGCAGGAACACGTTGATAATGTCCACGAACAGATTGGACGCCATGAGCACCGCATTGGGCAGCGTGGGCGGCACCGTCGTGGCAACATAGGTGTCGTAGCCAATAAACCCGGCGAACACCACGATCACGATCAGATCGGTGATGGACTGCGAGACGCCCATGAACATCAGCACGATCTCGACCAGAATCGTGGCGAGCAGAATGCCAAAGCCGATGCCGTACACACGCTGGAAGAACTTGGGGAAGGTCACGCCCAGCGCACCGAAGACAAAGGTGATGGCGGCCGTGGCGATAAAAGCGGTGTTGATGGTGGGCAGGTCGTAGTTGGCAAGGCCAAACGACGCGGTCAGGCCAAAGGTGCTCGCAAAGATTACGTAGCCCACAAGGGACAGGCCCACGGACTGTTTGCTGGCGGCAGCAGACATCATGACGATGCCGACAATAGTCAGGATAAACGAGCCAAAGACCAGTGGCAGGGCGGCCCCGCTCATCATCATGCGGGCAAACGCCATGGTGCTCGTAAAGTAAGCACCGGCGCCCATGGCGCAAAAGCCCAAGAAGATGAGGGCAGACATGGCAAGATTGTACGCGCGCGGCGACATCTCCTTGGCGCGACTTGCGCCGGTCTCGATGGGGCCGTTCTGATAGCCCTGGATATCGTTCATACTTCGTCCTTTCAAAAAGCGCACGACAGCGCCGTAGGTGACAAGATTCCTGCCATTGTACCCGAATGCCGCACGTCCTTACCTACGGCGCTCGCCCTCAAGCGTACGATCAAAGGCCCAGACCCACCAACGCATCACGTGCGCTTGCGAGCCGTCCGCCCGCTCGCGCGTCTGGTCCTCCAGATACAACTCGGTCGCGTGCCCGCCAAAACGCACCTTATATGTTGCCGTACGGATGCCGTGGACCATCAGGCCAAACCCGGTGGTCGAGATAATTTCGTCGATCGTAAAACAACGGCCGTCGACCCAACAGACGGTGACCGGCACGACCTGTCCGCCCGCGAGGATGCGAGCCACGACGTCCACATACTGCTTGTGCACGCGCCGAGTTTTGCCGTCTGTCTGTCGATATTCCATGCCCCCTATTATCGAACGCGTGTTTGCATGTTGTAAAGCGAACAGACTGTGGTTTTGGGGTGTTGGGGCGCGCACGCGTGTCCTCATGGCGTGTTAGCAAAAAGAATACCCGCGGTCAACAGGGCTAATATTCAATTTTAGTGCCAAAAAATTCACTTCTCCCATCAGAACTCGGTAAAGAAACCCATAGGAGGTGATACGATTTATCATGTTTTTGTAACGTGTCTGCAAACTTCGAGAAAGCCCATATATGGACGTAACGTTCTCAACCTTCCTCGGCCAAATTGTGTCGAACCCAGTCCTTGCCGTCACCGTGATTCTCGCGCTCGGCGCCATCTTCGTCAACGGATGGACCGACGCGCCCAACGCCATCGCGACCTGCGTCACTACGCGTTGCATGCCCGCCCGCGCCGCCATTCTCATGAGCGCCGCATTCAACTTCTTGGGCGTGCTCATCATGACGCACTTTAACGCGAGCGTCGCCAACACCATCTCACATATCGTCGACTTTGGCGGAAACAGCACCATGGCGCTTGCCTGCCTGTGCGCGGCGCTGTTCTCCATCGTCGTCTACGGTGCCACGGCATCGCGTTTTGGTATCCCCACCTCGCAAAGCCACAGCCTTATCGCCGGCCTGACCGGTGCCGCTATCGCCCTCGGCGGCGCGAACAGCGTCAACGTCCACGAGTGGATGAAGGTCATCTACGGCCTGGCGCTCTCCATCGGCTTGGGCTTTGTCATGGGCTGGATCCTGTGCAAACTCGTCTCGATTCTGTTTGCCGCCGCCAATAGGCGACGTGCCAATGTCTTCTTTAAATACGCTCAGATCGCGAGTGCCGCGGCCATGAGCTTTATGCATGGCGCGCAGGATGGACAGAAGTTCATCGGCGTGCTCTTTTTAGGCGTGGCCTTCGCCAACGGCCAGACGAGCGTCGGCGATGCCGGCATCCCCATCTGGATTATGCTGCTGTGCTCGGCCACCATGGGCATCGGCACCAGCGTGGGCGGCGAGCGCATCATCAAGTCCGTCGGCCAGAGCATGGTCAAGCTCGAGAAGTATCAGGGATTCTCCGCCGACCTCGCGGGCGCCGCGAATCTGCTGCTTGCCACCCTTACCGGTATCCCCGTGTCCTCCACCCACATCAAGACCTGCGCCATCATGGGCGTCGGTGCCGTCAAGCGCCTTTCGGCCATCAACTTCGGCGTGGTCAAGGACATGATGTTCACCTGGTTCTTCACCTTCCCCGCCTGCGGACTCATCAGCTTTGTCATGGCCAAGCTGTTCATGATGTTCATCTAGTCAAACCGAGCGTCCATCCGGACCGTAATACCTCGCCCACCCGACTTCGCCTCGAAAGGACCCACTCATGGCAAAGAAACCCGATTCGTTCTACTTCGACAACTACGTCGCCTGCGCCGACCTTGCCGTCCAGGCCGCTGAGCTGCTCACCAAGATTTTCGAGAACTTCGATCCCGCAAGGATTCACGATATGCTCAACAAGATGCACGCGATCGAGCATGCGGCCGATAAGAAGCACCATGAGCTTGAGGACGCTCTGCTCACGGCCTTTATCACCCCGCTTGAGCGCGAGGACCTGGACCTGATGAGCTGCTCGCTCGACACCGTGCTCGACCGTATCGAGGGCGTCGTGCAGCGCGTCTACTTCACCAACATCCAGAGCATCCATCCCGATGCCATCGTGATCGCCCACAAGGTGACCGACGCCTGCCGCGCCATGAAGGACCTGATGGTCGAGCTTCCCAACTACCGCAAGTCCAAGACCCTGCGCGAACTCGTCATCCAGATCAACACGATCGAGTCCGAGGCCGACGAGCTCTACATCAACGCCATGCGCAACCTGCATGTCAACGGCAAGGATCCGCTCGAGGTCATCGCCTGGCGTGACGTGTACGCCTTCCTGGAGTACTGCGCTGACTGCTGTGAGAATGTGGCCGATGTTGTCGATTCGATTGTCATGAAGAACAGTTAATTGGGGGTACGTATCCCGGCGGCGAAGGGCCGGCCACGGTTTGCTTTCTCACTCCGGCTGCTTTGCAGAGTCGTTCGAAAGTAAACCGTGGCCGGCCCTTCGCCTTACGTATCACCATTGGAACTTTGGCTGATAGTTTTAGCGCAGTGAGGGCTTGGCTGAAGGGACCTTTGATACCCGTTCGGACACTTTGGCCCTTGATGAGCGTGTGGCTGATTGCTGCTTTGGGCACCCTTTTGGTTACTTTGGGTTTGTTTGATTTTTAATTGTAGGAGGGCTTGTATGTCGTATTTGGATTTGGCTCGGGGTCGTTATTCTTGTCGCGAGTTTGAGGACCGTTCTGTTGAGCAGTCGGTGGTGGATGCCATTGTTGAGGCGGGGCGCATTGCTCCTTCTGCTTGTAATAATCATCCAACCCGTGTGATGGTGTTGGATACGCCTGAGCTTCTGGAGAAGGCTGCTGCTTGTCAGCCTCGGTTTGCTCGTGATGGGTCTATCTTTGGGGCTCCGCTTATCTTCCTTATCTGCAGCGTTACCGATGACGCCTGGATACGCCCGTATGACCAGATGAACTCGAGCGCCATCGATACTGCGATCGCCTGCGATCAGATGATGATGGAGGCCGAGGAGCAGGGCCTGGGTACGTGCTGGGTGTGCCATTTTAAGCCCGAGGTGGCCTGTGAGCAGTTCTGCCTGCCCGAGGGCATCTATCCCTATCACATGCTCGTCTGCGGCTATCCTGCCGACCATATCGCCGATCCCGAGCATCGCGAGGCCCGCACCATTCCCCACACCGACTTCCTCCTCAAGTAGATTTTTGGGACATGCCTTAAAATCTACCTTTGACCGCTCACCCATTCGCCGAGTTCTGTGCCCTCAAACGCAGGACTCGGCGTTTTGTTTTGCAGGCTGCATACAGCCACAAAAAAGGACCCGCAAGCTGCGGGCCCTTTCTAGGCGCTACATGATAGCTGGATGTTAGTCCAGGTCGTCGGCGGCGAAGTTGTCGATCGGTGCGAAGGGATCGGCAACGGGGATAACCGGCTCGGCGACGGGCAGCGGCTCGGCAGCGGGAACGGTCACAGCCGGAGAAGCGGCGGAACCGACCGGCGTAGAAGCCATGAGATCGGACGGGAAGGAGTTCTGAGCATCGTCCATGAAGTGCTGGATGAGCTTGAGGTACTCGGCCTTAAACTCCTCGCGGGAAGCCTTAAGACGGTCGATCTCCTCAAGCTCGGCCTGCTTCTCGGTCAGGGCCTGGCGGATGACCTCGCGGGCCTTGGCGTCGGCCTCGTTACGGATACGGTCAGCGTTCTCGTTGGCGTCGTTGACGATGCCCTCGGCGGTCTGCTGGGCAGCAATCAGGGCAGCGGAAATCTGGCGCTCCTGAGCGGAGAAGTCGGGTGCAGGAGCGGCCACAGGGGCGGCGGGAACGGCCTGTGCGGCAGCGTCCTGAGCCTGAGCAAGCTGGGCCTGCGTATCGGCGAGCTGCTGCTCGGTGGCGGTCAGACGACCCTTAAGATCGACAATCTTGGCGAGCATGGCATCGACCTCAGAGGACAGGGTCTCCAGGAAGACGTCGACCTCGGCGGGATCGTAGCCGCGCTTGGCCTCAGAGAAGGTCTGAGCCTGAATGTCAGCAGGGGTAATAGCCATAACAAGTTCTCCTTTATCTTCGCCTTGGCGCCGTGCGCCCGACGTGAGTTACTAAGCCAGTTTTATATGAGTATACCTATAAGAAGTTGCAGAACCAGCTTCTGCACCAACTGCAACGCAATAATCGCAACGACCGGTGAAAAATCGACGCCGCCCATGGGTGGGATAAACCGGCGGAACAAATTGAGCCACGGGCCGCACACGCTATCGAGGACGGCGGCGATATCCTGTAGCAATCCGCCCTGCTTCATAGGGATCCACGTCATAAGGCAGTAAACCACGATGAGAGTGGAGTAAAAGTTGAACAGCGTATTGACCAGCTGGACAATGGTGTAGATGTTGATGAGAATCTCCTCGTCTTGTCTTTACTTAAGGTAGCCGTCGGCACGGAGCTTTTTGAGGTCCGAATCCTTGACCTCGCAACCGGAGGGCAGCACCATAAACACGCGATCGCCCACCTCTTTGACGGTGGCACCCAGGCCGCAGGCAAAGCCGTAGGAGAAGTCCAGGACGCGCTTGGCGACCTCGGTACGAACGCCCACAAAAATCAGCGCGACAGGCTGCTTGGTGCGCACGCGGCGCACGACGGTCTCCACGTCGTCATAGCTCTCGGGGCGCAGGACATAAGCCGGCAGCTGCGGCGTAGCGTTGATGATGTTGCTCGCATACGCCGAGGCATCGCTCGGTGAGGGAGCAGGTGCGGGGGCAGCAGCGCGGGCGCGTGTGCTCTCGGCATAGCTCGACGGCGTGTCGTAGGCACCGGGACGATAACCGCCCGCAACCGTCTCCTGCGAGCGCGATGGCGGGTTGTAGGTCGTAGCATGGCGAGAATCATCGCCGACCAGCTGACCGGAGCGTGTGTACACGGCCACCGACTCGGCCTCGCCGCGGCGCGTCTGACCCAACAGGCCGTTGCTCGGCTCATCCTGGGTGTAGAAGCCCTCGCCCGAGGCACCGCTGTAACCGTTGTTCTGGTAGCCGTCGTCATAGCCGTCATCGTAGCCGTAGTCGTCGTCCTGACCATAACCCTGGTCGTAACCCTGCTGGCCGCCCAGGTGCATCTTATTTTTAATCTCGTCAAGGAAGCCCATGGTTGTGTCCTCTCGCGGTTTAGTGCAGGCGCTCCGATAATCAGTGCGCACTTCAGAGCCTTATTTTACTGCAAACTCCGGGCTAAATACTACCCTGCCCAGGCGAACGAGCGTAGAGCCTTCCTCAAGGGCAGGCTCAAAGTCCTCGCTCATGCCGCAGGAAAGTTCGGGCAGGCTCAGGTCGGAGTGGGTCGCCTCAAGCTCATCCCTTAGCTCGCGAAGTCCGGCAAAGGTGCGGCGCGCCACATCCTTATTCCCCCGGGGTGCCATAGTCATAAGGCCCTGCACACAAATTCCCTCAAGCTCCGCAAGCTCACCTGCGGCGTCTCGAACCTCGTCGGGCGAAAAGCCGCCCTTGGACTCCTCGCCGCTCACATTGACCTCGATCAGCACGCGCTGGGGGCCGAAGAGCTCGCCCGCCTCAATCTTGCGGACCGCACGGCTCGAGATAGCCTGAGCCAAATGCAGCGAGCTTACCGAATGAATCAGCTCGGCCGAGCCCAGAACCGCATTGATCTTGTTGGTCTGCAGGTTGCCGATCATATCGAAGCGCACCTCGGGTAGCTCCGGATGCTCCGCGAGGCCCGCAAGCTTGCGAACGAGCTCCTGCGGGCGGTTCTCGGCAAAATGGCGATACCCCACCTGAATAGCGGCAACGGTCTCATCGACGCCAACAGTCTTGGAGACGGCAATCAGGCGCGCGGCATCGTGGGGACGGCCCGCGCGATCGAGTGCCGCATAAAAACGCTCCAGAATCTGCTCGCGGCGAGCGCGCATCAAGTCCAAATAGTTATCCATTGCCAATCGCCTCCGCTGACAGCCAAACAAGTAGTCCCATGCTAACGCAAGAGCGCGGCCTCGCATGTGCAAGGCCGCGCTCACTTAGGTATTTACAATCTTTCGACGAACGGGGCCGCCCTACTCCTCGTCGTCCTCGGCGTCGTCCTCGTCCTCGAGGTGCTCGAGTAGGTAGCGGAGACCCTCGCTCACCTCGTTAGCGGGCACTTTGGCAACATAGTGCGCATCGACGGCAGGCCTCATGATGACGCCCTCGCCCGAAGGCACGCGCATGCTCTCAAGCTCATCCTCGTCCGTACGGGCGATATCGCCAGCAGTCATACGCTGTCCGGTCAAAAGGAAGGTCAGACGGCAGGCGGCATCGATCGAAATCGAGGCGATGCGATCGAGATAGCGCGAGACCATGATGGCGCGGCGCAGGTCGTCATAGTTGCTGTCGTCGTCCATAAAATCGCCCGTGTCCATGCGGTTAAAGGTGCGGAAGAACTTCTCGTACGCCGCATGCACCGGCTCGTCCTCGCCGGCCAGGTTGCAGATGATGGACATGTCGTTGGTGACGAGCGCGGAAAGTGACGAACCCAGCACCTGGTAAACAGCCTCGGCCTCGGCCTCGACCGTAGCGACGAGTTCCTGGGGCAGCGAGATGTCGGCCTTGACCATGTGACGCGTGGCGCGGCAGATCTGGCGAACCTTATCGGTCATGCGCTGCAGGTTAAAGTCGACGTAGATGATTGTCTGCAGCAAGCGGAAGTCGGAGGCGACCGGCGACTGCGTAGCGATCAGGTTGTAGCACACGGCCTCCAAGTTGGCGCAGCGCGCATCGATCGAGAGCGTGCGCTTCTTGGTCTTGGTGGCGAGCTTGCGATCGTCGGTCACATAGGCCTTCACGGCGTCGTGAAGCGCCAGGTTTACAGCCTCGTAGATGCTCAGCATCTCGTGACGGGCTTCGATGAGCTGACGGGAAAACAGTTTGCGCATGGTTCACTCCAATCAGTTGGGTGCGGTCATGCCGCCCGCACAGTGAATACGCACCGGACCAGGTCCGATCGGCTTGGGACTAGTCGCACCGATCAGCCAAAGCGGCCGGTGATATAGTCTTCCGTCCGTGAATCCACCGGGCTGGTGAAGATCGCGTCGGTTTGACCATACTCGATGAGCGTGGCGGGCTCGCCGGCAACTTCCTGCAAGAAAAATGCGGTGTAGTCGCTAATACGAGCGGCCTGCTGCATAGAATGCGTGACGATGATGATCGTCATCTCGGGCGCCAGCTCGGCCATCAGATCCTCGACCTTGGAGACGGACGTGGGGTCGATGGCGGAGCAGGGCTCGTCCATCAGAAGGACATCGGGCTGCACCGCAAGCACACGCGCAATGCACAGACGCTGCTGCTGACCGCCCGAGAGCGCCAAACCGTCCTTGTTGAGCTGATTGGATACCTCTTTCCAGAGGTTGGCGCGCTTGAGCGATTCTTCCACGATGTCATCGAGGTCGCTTTTGCTAGTCACGCCCTGCAGACGAGGGCCAAAAGCGACATTCTCGTAGATGGATTTGGGGAACGGGTTGGGCTGCTGAAAAATCATGCCCACGCGACGGCGAAGGTCGACCGGGTCGACGCCCTCGGCATAGATATCGTTGCCGTCGAGCGTCATGGTGCCCTCGACGCGGGTGCCCTCGATCAGGTCGTTCATACGGTTGATGCAGCGCAAAAACGTCGATTTGCCGCAGCCCGAAGGACCGATAAACGAGGTGATGGCGTTTTTGGCGATGTTGAGGTCGAGCCCCGTCAGCGCATGAAAGTCACCGTACCAAAAGTTGAAATCCTTGGCCGTGATGGCCGCTTGCTCCGGCGTGGGAGCGGACTGATAGACGGACATGGGACTCCTTAACTAGCGGCGTTTGCGCGACAGATAACGCGCAAACAGGTTGAAGGCCAGAATAATCGCCATCAGCAAAAGCGCAGTGCCGTAGGCTGCGTTCATGTTGATGCCGTCATTGGCAAGCAGATACAGGTGAACGGTCATGGGACGACCGGAATCGAGCGGCGAAATAGGCAGGTTGATGGCCTGACCCATGGTGTAGAGCACCACGGCGGTCTCGCCGATGGCGCGGCCGATGGCAAGCACGATGCCGGTGGCGATGCGGCCAAAAGCCGAAGGAAGCACGATCTTGGAGACGACCTGCCACTTGGTGGCACCCAGGCCATATGCACCCCAACGGATATAGCGCGGAACGGCGCGGATTGCCTCCTCGGTGGTACGCATGACAATAGGCAGCATCAGAAGTGCCAGCGCCAGGGCGGCCGAGACCATCGAAAGGCCCAGACCCATAGCCTCGACAAACAAGGCGTAGCCAAAGAGGCCCATAACGATGGAGGGCACCGAGGCCAGGGCATCGGCAGCATAGCGAATGATGTCGACGACCTTGCCCTGTTTGGCGTACTCGGCCAGATAGACCGCAGCCAGGACGGCAACCGGCGTGCAGATGAGCATGGCGAGCGCCGTCACGTAGATGGTCGAGACGATCGTGGGCCAAATGCCGCCCTCGGCGTTGACGCCCTGCGGCCAGCCGAAGATAAAGTCGAGCGAGATATGCGGCAGGCCGTTGATGACCACGTAGGCGATGATGGCGATCAGCACCAGCGTGGTGATATAGGCCGCGGCGCGAAACACGCCGAGCATGATCTTGTTGGACAGGTCCTTGTTGATGCGGCCCTTCTTGCCATGGGAAAGGGCACGCTTGATGCGCTCACGCGACGAGGTCGTATCGACCGTCGTGTCAACGGAATCGGACATAGCCTACCCCCTCTTCTTGGAAATCAGGCGGACGATACCCACCAGTGCAGCGGAGATGATAAACAGGACAACGCCCATGCCAAACAGAGCCGAGCGGTGCAGGCCCGAGGAATAACTCATATCGAGCGCGATCTGACTCGTGAGCGTTGAGATAGGGCTCGAGATGCTATCCGGAATGACCGGGGCGTTGCCCACGACCATGAGCACGGCCATGGTCTCACCGATGGCGCGACCCATGCCCAAGACAATCGCATCGACGATACCCAACTTGGCTGCAGGCAGCACGACTTTGTAGATGGTCTGCCACTTGGTGGCACCCATGGCATAGGATGCCTCGCGAATGCCCATGGGAATGGAATTGAGGGCATCGATGGTGAGCGTGGTGATGGTGGGAACGATCATGATGGCGAGCACGAACCACGCCGTCAGCGCGCCAAAGCCAAGACCGCCGGTCAGCTGCGCGATAAACGGACGGATGATGACCATGCCAAAGAAGCCGTAGATGATGGAGGGGATGCCCGCCAGCAGGTCGACGGCGGGGCTGATGAGCCTGCGCACGCGCTTGCTGGCGATCTCGACCAGATACACAGCCGTGCCCACACCCAACGGCACGCCCATGGCAAGGGCACCGACCGTCACCAGGCCAGAGCCCGCCAGCAGCGACATGATGCCGTAGTGACCCTCAGAGGGCGCCCACGTAAAGCTAAAGAAGTCCACCAGACCGATGTCGGTAAAGACCGGCAGCGCCGAGTACGTGGTAAAGACAAAGATCAGGATGACGGTGACGACCGCCAAGAACGCGCAGGCAAAGAAGATCCACTGCAGCGCCTTCTCCTTAAGATAGGTGCTGCGTGACACCAACGCCAACTCACGCTTTTTGGGCACCTGCGCCTCATGCTCAATCTGGGGGGTTTCCTGTGCTTCCACGCTACTCACTCCCCTTTCCGTCGTTGGTGACGGGAATAAAGCCCGCCTCGCGAATCTGCTTGTCCATCTTCTCGGACGTCACGTAGTCGATGTAATCCTGCGCCTGCTGCGAAGGCGTACCCTTCACAAAGAAGTAAAGGTCGCGCGAGATGGGATAGCCGCCACTTGCGACCGTCTTCTCGGATGCCTCGACATGGTTGACCGAAACAGCCTTAACCGAGGTCTTGGCGTTGAGGCTCTCGACAAAACCCAGCGAGATGTAGCCAATAGCGCCACGCGAGCGGGACACGACATCGCGTACCTGGCCCGTGCCCGAAAGAACAGCCGAGCGACGATCGAACGGCGTGCCGTCCATCACGATGGTGCGGAAGGCCTCGCGCGTACCGGACGCCTCATCGCGGTTGATAACCTGAATCTTCAGGTCCTCTCCGCCGACTTCTTTCCAGTTGGTGATCTTGCCGGCGTAAATATCGCGGAGCTGCTCGGTCGAGAGATTGTCGACCGGGTTGTCGTCGTTCACGATGACTGCAATGCCGTCGTGTGCGATAACGATAGGCGTCAGGCCCAAATCCTGCTCGTCGGCATTGAGGCCACGAGACGAGCTGGCGATGTCGGCGGTGCCGGCGCTAACAGCTTCGATGCCAGCAGATGAGCCAAGGCCGGAGACGAGCACGTCGATGCCGGTCTCTTCCTTAAAGCCCTCGGCCGCAATCTCGGCAATGGGAAGGCAGGTGGTCGAGCCGGCCACGGTAATAGAAGACGTAGAAGATCCCGAGGAGCAGGCGCACAGCGTGAGCGCGAGCACTGCTGCACTCAGGACCGATGCGATCTTTCTCATAGCATCACGCCGATCGCAGCATGGCGCCCACAGGTCCCGCGCTCGTTGCGATAGGAATAAAAGCGGTCGTTTTGACGCACGGTGGAAAGTTTGGTGTCCACAATGCCATTCACATCGACACCGGCATCCACCAGCGCCTCGCGAATGGCGGCGGAAAGATCGAGCATACGGGAAGCGGTAGCATCGATGCACGCGAACTCGGCGGCAAAGCGATCCATAAGTTCTTGGGACACCTCATACTCGTCGCCCAGGATATGGGGCCCAATATAAGCAGAGATGTCCTCCGGCGTGCAGCCAGCCGCCTCGCAGAGTGCTTGGCAGGCCTTGGCGGAAATGCGTGCAATCGTGCCCTTCCAGCCAGAATGCACCACGGCAAAGCCGCCGGGAGCCACCAGCACCACGGGAACACAATCGGCAAAGCAGAGCATCACGGGCACCTTATGCGCCGTGCAGACGAGGGCATCACAGCCCTCGGCAATCTGCTCTCGAATGTTCTCGAGATCTTCGGCGCCGTTCGAGGTCACCGTCACGACATGGTCACCGTGTACTTGATTGGGGACAAGCAAGTTGTGCTCGCACTCGGCGGCACCCATGGCCTCGAGTACGCGGCGACGATTTTCTTGAACGGTAAAGGGGTCATCGCCAACATGCGAGCCCAGATTGAGCGAGGAGTACGCATCTTCGGAAACGCCACCGGTGCGCTCGGTAAAGGCAAAGCGGACATCGAGCGTCGCGCCCTCTACCAACGTAACTCCATCATGGTCGACACGCGAAACGTTGTCCGCACGTGCTGCCATACTAAAGCCTCCTAATAACACAAGTATCGCGGCGAAGCCGCAGCAGTCCGTGTCATACGGCTGCCATACTTCTTTAAAAGGATACCCGCAGCGGTAGGGACCAAACGTAAAGGGAACGTAAGGAGATTGGAGGCTTTCGTTTACAAACGAGAAACAAAAAGGGCGCATCCATACGGACGCGCCCCTGTGCAAAACAATGCGAAGAACGACTTAGAAGCTGCCGCGCTTGAGGAAGTCGGGAAGCTCAAACTGATCGTTGCCAAAGTTGGGCAGCTCGGTACCACCGACGTTGCGAGTCGGGGCAGCCTGAGCGGGGCTGGCAGCCGGAGCAGTGCGCTGCGGCTCAGCAGAAGCAGCAGCCTTGCTCTGGGACTGCTGGGCAGCGAAGAGCTCGTCCTGACGGTTGACGTTGGAGTCGGAGAAGCCCGTAGCGATAACGGTGATGCGCACCTGGTCGCCCAGGGACTCGTCAACAACGGTACCGAA
This sequence comes from uncultured Collinsella sp., assembly GCA_958423535.1. Taxonomy (GTDB): domain Bacteria; phylum Actinomycetota; class Coriobacteriia; order Coriobacteriales; family Coriobacteriaceae; genus Collinsella. The sequence goes on along the minus strand of CATZRJ010000013.1, from coordinate 17,031 downwards.
GATGATGTTGGCCTCGGGGTCGACAGCATTGGCGACAACGTCGGCGGCGTCGCTGATCTCCTGGATGCCCAGGTCCTTGGAGCCGGCGATGGAAAGCAGGACGCGCGTGGCGCCATCGATGGAGCTCTCGAGCAGCGGACTGGAGATAGCCTGCTGGGCAGCGTCGACGGCACGGGTGTCCCCAGAAGCGGTACCGATACCCATCATGGCGGTACCGGCCTGCTTCATGATGGTCTTAACATCGGCGAAGTCCAAGTTGATGATACCGGGGACGGTGATGAGGTCGGTGATGCCCTGGGTGCCCTGGGAAAGGACGCCATCGGCGATTGCGAAGGCCTCGAGCATGGTGGTCTTCTTCTCGGCGATGTCGAGCAGCTTATCGTTAGGGATAACGATCATGGTGTCGACGCAGTCGGAAAGCGTCTTAATGCCCTCTTCGGCGCTCTTCTTACGCTTGCGGCCCTCAAACGTAAAGGGCTTAGTCACGACGGCGACGGTCAGCGCGCCGACCTCGTTCATCGCGATATCGGCAACGATGGGAGCAGCGCCGGTACCGGTGCCGCCGCCCTCGCCGCAGGTGATGAACACCATGTCGGCGCCAGCGAGCGCCTCGGCGATGTCGTCGCGGGACTCATCGGCGGCCTTACGGCCGACCTCGGGGTTGGCGCCAGCGCCCAGGCCGCGGGTCAGGTCGGTGCCGATGTGCACCTTGATATCGGCATCAGAGATCGCGAGTGCCTGAGCATCGGTGTTGATGGCAACAAACTCGACGCCGCGGATGCCCTCTTCGATCATTCGATTGACCGCGTTGGTACCGCCGCCGCCGACGCCGACCACCTTAATGACGGCAAGGTAGTTGTTGATCTCTGTCTCGTGCATGTCGGTCCTCCGAACAAAGGTTATAGCCATAGCATGGGTTGACCCCTGCGCACATTAACCTTCAAGTTGAAAGTAAATGCAAAGGTAAACCGTATTATGTTTGCACATTATGAACGCATCAGTCAAATAATTGACGGTGAAAACCAAACAAACCAGATAAACGGCGCGGTATGCCCCGTCAACAAAGGCTAGAAGACGCTACGAGGTCGGCGCGTTCCTAAACGTATAGTTGCCAGGAGATCGAACGTTTATATACGTCACGCCCTCCACCTGCGAAAGCAGCTTGGTAACGATACGCTCCTTTTTGGCAATGTCATCCGAATCTCCGAGCGACACCTCGATACCGTTATCGAGGTTCGCCGAGATGGCCTCGACCGAGGGCGTGGAAATATCCTTGACCTGGCCCAAGAACTCGCTCGAGAATCCGCGGACGTAATCCAGACCGGCCTTGACTGCCTTGGAATTTACCGCTTGCCCCGAAACCGGTGCGACATCGGCCGAGACATCGGTCAGCAGCACGGCACCGTAATGCTTGGCGAGTGCCAGGGCGGCATCGATGCCGGTCAGGGTGTTGGCACCCTCCCCCGTTGCGGTGACGTTGCCCTGGTCGTCAACATCGACCGAGGTAGACAGCGGCGCAATCCACGTGTCATCGTCCCCGATGGCCCACGCAAGATCGTCGGAGCTAATGTAGGCGATTGCGATAACCTTGCGTTCCGTCGGCGTGATGATGAGCGTATGGGGAAATTGACGCTGGACATCCACGCCCGAGACCCACGGATTTTGCTTGAGGCCCTCGGTGATCTGGTCGAGATTCACATTGAACAGCGACGTGTTCTCGGGCAGATCGATCAGTTGGATAGCATCGTGCTTGGTCACATGCTCGCTGCCCCGAATCTGAATATCGGTGGCGGCGAACAGGCCTGAGTTAATGACAACGATGGCAACGACCGCAAGCACTGCCAAAGCAGCAAGGATGCCGCCCATGATTTTACCCTTGCCCTTAACGGCAGAAGCGGCACCCGTCGCATGATTTGCCAGGGCGCCGATCGATGACAGCGGATTGAAGCCTTTTTTGCCCGATTGCGGTTTTGCGGAGGCCGACACCGACGTCAACATACGTGGCTTCGATGCACCCAGCACGCGACCGGGACGCGTCGCCTTTGCCCCCAACGAGGGCGTGGGCAAAGCCATGGGACGAGAAGGCTTGGCGCCCGTCGCCGGTTTGGACGTTACCGAGGGACGTGCCGCCGGACGAGCAACCTTTTTGGCCGCGGGCCGTCCGCCAAGTTGCGAGCCGGAAGCCGAACGCTTGGAAGACCGCACGGACCCGACGGTCTTAGAAGGCATGACGGATTTACGTTGAGACTGGGACGGTGCGCCGGAACGCCCTCCGGCGCGGCGGAAGGTTGGTTTCGATGCTCTAGAAGCCGAGGAATTTAACTTCCGGTCTGAGCTCGATGCCATACGCCTCCCTCACCTTTCCGTGCACATGTCTGATAACCGCGGCCACGTCATCGGCCGAGGCGGTTCCGTTATTAACGATAAAATTAGCGTGTACGGGAGAAACTTCCGCGCCGCCAACCGAAAAACCCTTTAATCCACAATCCTCGATAAGCTTTCCCACGCTCGCATCGGGCGGGTTGCGAAAGACCGACCCGCAGGATGCACAGCCCATGGGCTGTGTTCGCTTGCGCCGCGTCAGGTACCGCTCCATACGCTCACGGATATCGGCCTTGGGCGCAGGTTTGAGCTTGAGCACGCATTCCAAAATGATCTCGTTGCGCGGCAAGCTGCATTCACGGTAGCCCCAAGCGATCTCCGAGCCCGCGTAATGCTTAATTCCGGAGCAAGGGTCGAATGTAACGACATCTTCGACCAGCGAGCCAATCCACTCGGTTCGCGTGCCGGCGTTCATGGACAAGGCGCCGCCAACGGAGCCGGGAATACCGACCGCAAACTCAAGGCCCGAAAGGCTGCGCGACAGCGCGTCGTTGACCAGGCGTGCGAACATCACGCCCGCACCGACCGTCAGCGTACAACCGTCATCGGCGACAACCGTACGCTGAAACTCGCGCCCCAGCGAAATAACGGCACCGCGATAGCCTGCATCGGCAACAAGCAGATTAGACCCCTTGCCGATAATGACCCACGGCACCTGCTCACGGTCGAGCACCGCCACGGCGCGGCGCAGGGCATGATAGCTGTGACACGTCACAAAGAGGTCCGCCTTGCCACCGATACGATAGCTCGTATGGCGCGCGAGGCGTTCATCCTCGATTACGTCCGTATCGATCATGCCCGAAAGCGCCATGACGGCGTTAAACAAACCCATGGGGTTTAAGCGTCCTTCTTGGCAGTCAGATACTCGATGAACTCGGGGCCGACCGTCGTGACGTCGCCGGCGCCCATGGTAAGCAGCAAATCGCCCTCGCCCACCATCTTCTCGAGCTCCTCGTTGAGCTCAAGACGGCTCGAGCAGTACACGACCTCCTTACCGGGGTGCTTGGCGCGCACGGTATCGGCGAGCATCTTGGACGTGACACCTGGGATGGGCATCTCGCCGGCAGAAAACACGTCAATTAACAGCAGCTTGTCGGCATTGGCGAAGGCATCGGCAAAGTCGTCGCACAGAGCCTGCAGACGCGAGTAGCGGTGCGGCTGAAACACGACGTCGACATGCTTGTAGCCAAGCGACGAAGCGGCAGCGAGGGTCGCCTTGACCTCGGTGGGGTGATGGCCGTAGTCATCGACCACGGTAATACCATCGATATCGCCCACATGGGTAAAGCGACGGCGGACGCCCTCAAAGCTCGAAAGCGCCTTTGCGGCAGCGTCGATATCGAGCCCCAGAACATGAGCGACCGTAAGAACCGCCGTGGCGTTGAGCATGTTGTGGCGACCGGGGTTGCTCTTAATCTCGACGGCGTGCTCGGTGCCGTCCTCAAAGCGGACGACAAAATCACTCTGGATGCCTCGGACGTCCGGATGCACGCAGACGATGTCGTTGGTCTCGGCAAAACCATAGGAAAGCACGCGGCGACCGGTCGACCTGGCAAGCTCGACCAGATGCGGGTCCTCACCACAGACGATGACCGTGCCGTCCTCGCCCACCAGACTCATAAACTTGGCGAAGGTGGCCTCGATCTCCTCGATACCCGAGTAGTGATCGAGATGGTCGGCCTCGACGTTGGTCACGATGACCACGTTGGGGTTAAGGAACAGGAAGGAGCTGTCGGACTCATCCGCCTCGGCGACAAAATAATCGCCCGAGCCGTTCTTGCCGTTGGTATCGTAGCCCTCGACAATGCCACCGATCAGGAAGCTGGGGTCCAGACCCATGCGGTCGAGCATGGTGGCGCACATCGAAGAGGTCGTGGTCTTGCCGTGAGTACCGGCAACGGCAACGGTGGTGTAGCCGTGGCCCAGAGCCGAGAGCATCTTGGCGCGAGGCCACACGGGAATACTCAACTCGCGCGCACGGACGAGCTCGGGGTTGGACTCGGGAATAGCGGTAGAGACCACGACGACGTCAGGCTTGACCTCGTCGATGGTGGCAGCCTCATGGCCCACATGCACTTTCACGCCGGCGCGGGTAAGCTGGCGAATGTAGCGCGACGTCTTAAGGTCGGAGCCGGTAACGACATAGCCGCGCTCGTGAAGGACGAGGGCGATGCCGCTCATGCCGGCGCCACCGATACCGATAAAATGGGCGCTCTTGAACTCGGGCGCGGAGGTTGCAGTCTTGGAATCAGCCATGTGCTCGTGTACTCCTTGCGTAAACACTGCCTGTAACCCGTTTACTTTACCGCACCTACCGCATCCGCGCGAGGGCGACCCGCGATATCCCGTCTAACTAACGCAATCCTTCTACCGCGTCCGCCAAAAGGACGGCAGCGCGGTCTTGGGCCAAACCGCGAGCCGCCTGGCGCATGGCATCGCGCGCCTGCGCATCATCGATAAGATGCAGCAGCTCATCGGCAAACGCCTGGGTGTCGATATCGACATCGGCGCAGAGCACGCCGGCACCGGCATCGACCAGATAGCGGGCATTGGTGGTCTGATGATCGGCCGTCGCATGCGGATACGGCACCAGCACCGAAGGAACGGCAAGAGCGGCAATCTCGGCGACGCTCGAAGCGCCCGAGCGCGAGAGGACCAAATCGGCCGCAGCCAGCATATCGCCCATATTGTCGATGTAGGGCTGGACGCGATACCGTTTCGCCTCCTCGGGCGTCAGGGCAAGAGCGCGCTCGGTGTCCTCAAAGCCATCGGCGCCCGTCGAATGCAAAACATAGAGATTCTCGCGCGAGAGCAACTCGTTTTTAAGCGAAGCCACGCGCTCATTAAGATGCTGGGCACCAAGTGAGCCGCCAAACACCAGCAGGAGCGTGGTGTCCTCGGGCACATCAAGGGCCCTGCGGCCGTGGACTCGATCACCCTCGATCACAGAACGGCGCACGGGGTTGCCGGTCATGAGCACATGGTCAGGATCGCCCTCGCGCTCAAACACGGAACGCGCTGCCGGCACCGAGATGCAAACGCGGGCGGCATGCGAACTCATCATCTTGTTAGCAAGGCCCGGGACGGAATTCTGTTCGTGCAGCAGATACGGAATGCCCGCGTCCTTGCACCAGCCCAGAAGCGGGACCTCGACATAGGCGCCAAAACCTATGGCGACATCGGGCTTGCGGGCTTTAGAAAAATGGTTGCCGAGCGCGCGCTTCGCCTTATAGACACGCCACAGCGAGCTCAATGCTGTCCAAGGGCGAGAGCGGTCGAAGCCCGTAACCGTAATCGGTACAAAATCAAACCCAGCCTCGGGAACCAGACGACCCTCGAGCTTATGCGACTGACCCACAAATACAACGTGGTGGCCACGGTCGCGCAGCTCCTCGGCCAAGGCAAGTGCGGGGTTGATATGTCCCGCCGTGCCGCCGGCTGCGATAGCAACGGTCATCTTATCGGTCATGGTAGTCCCTTCGTACGCGCGGCCCCTGGTCGTCGGTGCGCAAGCGCGTCGACGGGTCCGAATTCAGGTCGATTCGATTATATCCGCCACCCGCATTGCGCGGCGTCGGTCGTTGCGGGCGACCCTGTGGCGCCGAGCGTGGCCGGAGACGGGCATCCGACTCCGAAGCAAAACCGTTCAAGACGGTAAAGCCGCCACGCGACGAGCGCTCCCCGCGTGCATGGGGAACCCCGGCAGTGCTCTCGTCCATAACGGCAAAGCTATCGCGGCGACGATCGTATTCATCGCGTCGAGCGCTCTCGTGCGAGACGCGCAAGATAAGCCCGGCGAGCATGAGCGACACGATAATCGAAGAGCCGCCATAGCTGATAAACGGCAGCGGCTTGCCCGTCATAGGAAACACGTTGAGAATACCCAGCGCGTTGATCAAAAACTGCACCGCGAGGATAACCGCAGAGCCCGAAGCCATAAGCGCCCCACGACGATCGGTAGCTTGCTCGGCGATTCGAAACGCTGAGTAGATCAGCATCGCAAACACCAAGAAAAACAGCAGCGTCCCCAAAAAGCCAACTTCCTCGCCAATGATGGCCAGGATGTAGTCGTTGTGCGCCTCGGGCAAATACGAGTACTTCATGGTTGAGTTGCCGATACCGCGGCCGAACAGTCCGCCCGAAGCAAACGCCATAATGGCGAGCGTTGCCTGATACCCGTCTCCATATTCATCTGCCCAAGGATTCAAGAGAACCTGAATGCGCACCATACGGTACGGCTCGACGACAAGAGCGATCACGATGATGACGGCGCCAGCAAGAATCGCACCGATAATGAACTTTGGGTCAAGGCCGGCAAAGAGCGCCATGCACATGATCGTCAACAGAATAATCAGGATGGTGCCAAAGTCGGGCTGAATAAAAATCAAGACGAGCGATGCGCCCAAATAGAAGCCCATGCCCTTAAGGAACTCATTGATGTTGCCACCGGGCGAAAACACGCGGTCGAGCATGATGGCCGAATAGGCAATGGCAAACGGCTTGAGAAACTCCGATGGCTGAAACTGAATGCCGGCAATGCTCAGCCAACGCGTAGCACCACGGCTGCCGCTACCAAAGAGGAACACCGCAAACAGCAAGATCATCATAGCGATAAGAGCAAGTTTAAGCGCCCCTTCGCCAAACCAGCTATCGGGTGCAACGCGCGCGATGAACTCGAGGGCAGCAACACCGACGACCGTGAACATAAACTGTCGAAATAAAAAGTAGGTCGCGGAGTCGTTCTCGTGAAGCGCCTCGACTGAAGATGCCGAGTACACCATAAGCAGGCCAAAACAGACCAGCGAGAACAGGCAGGTCAAAAAGACCAGGCGGGGTCGCATGATACGTGCGGGGACGCCGGCGATATAACGTTCGCCGATGCCCTGCGTGCCACGACCGGCGCGCGGCGTGCTGCGCTGCGAGGAAGCACGGTCCGAGTCGGGCCTCCTCATATTCTGTCGGGGGCTCTCCTCTCTCACCGGCAACCCCTATTCCGTTTGCGTATTGGACGCAGCGGCAAGCTGGGCCACATAGTCCTTAAACACGCGGCCGCGCTCCTCGTAGCCCGAGAACTCATCAAACGAAGAGCAGGCGGGCGACAGTAAGATCACATCGCCGCGGCTCGACAGCGAACGGGCAACGTCCACGGCATCGCGCAGGTCCTCGGCCTGGGCGATATCGACATCACCGTCGACATCCGCTTCGTCCATAGCGGCGGTAAAGCGCTCGCGCGCGTCTCCAAAGCAGACCACCGAGCGAACGTTATCCATCACAACGCGGGCAAAGGACTCGAGCGGCGTGCCCTTATCGTGACCGCCGAGCAGCAAGATCACATCGTCATCGGGAAATGCCGTCAGGGCCTTTTCGACCGCATCAGTGTTCGTTGCCTTGGAATCGTTGACATAGCGCACGCCATCGATCTCGCCACAGGGCTCAACGCGGTGCTCCAGCGGCTGGAACGAGACCAGGCCGCGACACACACCGTCAACATCGGCGCCGACCGTCAGGGCCGCCGTGGCAGCACACAGGGCATTGATTACATTGTGATGGCCCGAAATCTTAAGCTCGGACGTATCGACGAGCGGGGTCTCGACGCCCTTCAGGCGAACGACCATCTTGCCATCGCGCACAAATGCGGCGTCCTCGCCCGCAGGCTCGTCAAAAGCAACCTTGCAGATGCGACGGCCCGGAACATAGATGTACTCATCGAACTCGTGGATACCGGCATCCTCGACGTCAACAATCACCAGGTCATCGTCGACCATATTCTCGAAGAGCTTAATCTTGGCGAGCGCATAGTTCTTATGGCTCTTATGCCAGCCCAGATGGTCGGGGGTAATGTTGAGCAGCACCGCCACACGGGGGTGAAGCTCCTGGGTCGTTGCGATCTGATAGCTCGAAAGCTCCGCCACAAACCACTCGTTATGCGCGCGGCCATCGATCTCGTTCACCGGAGGCTCACCGATATTGCCGACAGCAACGCTCGCCTCGCCCGCCGCCTTAAGCAGGTAGTCGGTCAGCGACGTGGTGGTCGTCTTGCCGTTGGTGCCCGTAATGGCAATCCAATTTTGGGGAGACAGGCGGTAGGCAAACTCGGGCTCACCCATAATCTGGGCAGCGTGATCGCGGCCAGCCTTAAAGAATGCCGAGAACTCCGAGATGCCCGGACACGTCACGCATACATCAAACGCGCCCTCGACCTGCTCGGTTCCGTAGACAAACGATGCCCCGTGCGCCTCGAGCGAGCGCGTGGCATCGTTGGGCTCGGATGTGCCGCCACCGTAAACGGTAACGGCACTCACGCGCTCGGGATGCGCAAGCGCCCAGCGAGCGACATCAAGACCGGACTTACCCTGGCCCAAAACGAGCAAGCTAAAGACATCAGCAAGAGGCATGAAAGACCACTATCCCAACTGGAAGAACAAAGCGAGGCCCAGGGCTCCGAAGGCCGCGGCGACAATCCAAAAACGGATGACGACCTTGGTCTCGGCCCAGCCCTTCTTTTCGAAATGATGGTGAATGGGCGCCATGAGAAAGACGCGCTTGTGCGTAAAGTGGAAATAGACGACCTGAATCATGACCGACAAGGTCTCGACGATAAACAGGCCGCCGATGATGAGGGAAACGACCTCAGTGTTGGTGATGATGGAGGTGCAGGCAAAAGCAGCGCCCAGCGCCAGCGAGCCGGTATCACCCATAAAAATGCTCGCCGGATAGCAGTTGAACCACAAAAAGCCCAAGCAGGCACCAGCGCACGCCGTGCAGAAGATGGACAGGTTCACATCGCCGTGTAAAAACGCCATGGCAGCCATGGCCAGCATAGCGATCATGGAGGTACCGCCGGCAAGGCCGTCCAAGCCATCGGTGAGGTTTACGGCGTTGGAAAGGCCCGCGATCATCAGCCAGCAAAAGACAAGGTAGAGCCACGGAAAAGAGAGGCCGCAAATGGTGGTCGAGAGCACGCCAAGGTCGATCGTCAGGCCACCGGGAAAACGAATCTCGGGGGCAACGCCGCACCAGTTGACGGCAAGCACGGTAAAGGTAACGCAGATGATGGTGAGGCCGATCATCTTGGCGTGAGGCGTCAGGCCGAGCGAGCGGCCGTGCGTGACAGAAGTCAGGTCATCGATGAGACCGAGAACGCCGGTTGCCAGCGTGGCGAGCAGCACAAGCACGAGCTCGGTGGTGAGCTTGCCCATCAAAAGGCACGTCAGCGAAACAGCGACCAGGATGATGACGCCACCCATGGTGGGCGTGCCCTGCTTAATCAGGTGGCGCTTGGGGCCATCGGCGCGAACCTGCTGGCCGATACCCTCGACCTTCAGGAGCTTAATCCACCACGGCATAATGAGCATCGCGATGATAGCGGCGATGCCCAATCCCAAAAAGGCCTGGTACGTAGGATACGAAGGATTGCCGAACATGGTCTAGCACACACCTTCCACAAAGCGATCGAGTTCAACGAAGCGGGAGCCCTTGACCAGCACGACATCATGCTTCTCAAGTGCGCCGCCCATACGGTCGAGCACCTGCTGATAGTCGGAGAACACCTGGATGCGGTCCTCGTCCATACCCATCATGCGCGCGGCCTCGGCCATACGCCGGGCAAGCTCACCACCGACACATGCGAGCATATCGAGCTTCTTGGCCGCCGCATAGGCGCCCACCAGCTCATGCATGCGAGGGGCCTCGTCGCCCATCTCTCCCATCTCTCCCAAAACGGCCATGCGCGAACCCATGCACGAAAGCGAGCACAGCAGGTCGAGGCCCGCCGCCATCGATTCAGCGCTGGCGTTATATGAGTCGTCGATGACGCGGGCGCCGCTCTTGGCGCGCTTGATCTCCTGACGATGCCCGGTAATCGTGAGATCCCTAAAGGCGGAATCGATCTGCTCGGGCGTCACGCCAAGGCGATGGGCAACCGCCGCGGCCTTGACGGCATTGGGAACGGACTGCACGCCGGGAATGGCAAGCAGGGTGTCAATGGTCTCGCCCGAGCCAAAATCGAGCGTAAAGACCGGGCGCCCCTCGTCGTCAATGCGAATGTCGCGCGCACGGACCTCATCGTCGTCCGAGACGCCCGCAAGCATCACGTCGATGCCCGCAGGCCCGGCGAAGGTGTCACGGATGAACGGAGTAAAGTCGTCCTCACCACCCAAAACCAGTAACGGGAGAAGGTCGCCGGCGGCGCACATGCCGCCAACAATCTCCGACTTGGCACGAGCGATATTCTCACGACTGCCCAGGATACCGATATGGGAGGTACCGATCTTGGTCACGACGGCAAGGTTAGGATTGGCAGACTGAGACAGGCGTTCAATTTCATGGAAATGGTTCATGCCCATCTCGAGCACCAGAACCTCGGTATCGGCAGGGGCCGCCAGTACCGTAAGCGGCATACCGATCAGGTTGTTATAGTTGCCCTTGGTGGCCCAAACGCGATAGCGCTTGGCGAGCACCGCGGCGAGAACGTCCTTGGTCGTCGTCTTGCCGATAGAACCGGTGATGCCAATCACCAGGCAGCCAAGCTCCAAACGATAAGCGTGAGCCAGACGAAGCAAAAACTCCTCGGGGTCATCGGCATGCAGGATGGCGCAGCCCTTCTCATGGGCCAGCGAAAGCAGCTCGGCATCGGGCTCGCGTGTCATCACGACGGCGCCGGCACCCGACTCGATGGCACAGGAAGCAAAGTCGTTGCCGTCGACCTTTTCGCCCGGGAAGGCGACGAATATCGTGCCCTCCTCAACCTGGCGTGAGTCGATAACGCAGCCGCGGCATACCCGATCGGCTTCTCCCGTCACGGTTCGGGCCTCTGTTGCGGCCGCGAGGTTGTTGACGGCGATCTCTATCATTGCAGCTCCCCTGTAAACCTAATAATGCTATCGGCGTATTGTATCCCAGCGCAACCTATGCGTGGTGCAGGGCGTGTGAACACCCCGGATTAACCGACTGGCCATTCCGTAGATTGTAACCCCCTACTTGGTGCGCGGGATACCCAGCACGTCAAGCGCGTTGGCCATAATGGACTGGAACGGCACCGCGGCGGCATGCGAGCTAGCTGGGGTTCCGTCGAGGGTGATGTAGCACAGAACCTTGGGCGACTGCGCCGGGGCAAATCCCATAAAGGACGACATGTAATTATCTTTGAGGTAGCCGCCGTTCTCATCGGCGCGCTCGGCCGTACCGGTCTTGCCCGCCACGTCGTAACCGTCCACCGCACCGCCATCGCCCGTTCCCTCGGCAACGACTGTCTGCATACACGATGTCACCTGCGAGGCGGCCTCCTCGGAAATCGCGCGATCGCCCTCGCCCCAATCCTTTTCATCGCCCTTGCTGGACTTATAGAAGTGCGGCGTCATCATCACGCCGCCGTTGGCAATACCGCCCACGGCACGCGCGACCTCAATCGGCGACACGGACAGCGCCTGGCCAAAGCTCATCGCACCCAAGGTGGCACCATCATACTGATCACGTTTCTTGACAATACCCAAACTCTCGCCCGGAAAATCGACACCCGAGCTGTGTCCAATGCCCCATTTGTCCACGTAGGACGCAAAATCATCGGCACCAATCTTGCGCCCCACCAGAACAAAACCGACATTGGACGAACGACGCATCATCTCGCGTACGTCCATTGTCATGGCGTAATCACGTTTGTCGGCATCGGAAACGGTATCGCCGCCCACCTTGATGCTCGCCGGAACCTCAAACGATGTGCTCGTGCGTACAACACCCAAATCAAATCCGGCGCCCGCCACCAACGTCTTAAAGACCGAACCGGGCTCGTAGGCATCCGTCACCAGACGAAGGTTCATATCCTCGGTCTTGGCGTTTTCCAAATCGGTCTGGTCATAGGTCGGATACGAGCAAGCGGCCAGGATCTCTCCAGTCGTCGGGTCGGTCACCAGGGCCGAACCGTTTTTTGCCTTCGTCTTCTCAACCGCTTCGGCCAAGGCATCTTCCGCCGCGCGCTGAATGTTGACGTCGATCGTCGTCACAATGTCCACGCCATCGACCGCGGCAACCTTTTTATAGGCACCGCCCGCGATATAGCCGCCATCTCTTGCGCGCTCGCGCACAAGAGAGCCGTTCGTTCCAGTCAGAAGCTCATTGTATTGTTTTTCGAGTCCCGTCAGGCCAACGTTGTCCACATTCACGATGCCCAGCACCTGAGAAGCCAGGTTTCCATACGGGTAAACCCGCTTCATGGCCTGCTCAAAGAGCACGCCGGGTAGATTCTTCTTTTCCAGGGCGGCTGCGTCATCCTCGTCGACCTGGCGCTTGATATACACCCAGGAACCATCAGACAGCACCAGCTTGCGGCAGGTCTTTTTATCGATACCGGTGGCCTTGACCAGCGCCGAGACTGTCTTGTCGACGTCCTCGACAAGCTGAGGGTTCACAGCGACATTGCGGCATTCGACCGACGACGTCAGCACGTTGCCGTTGCGGTCGTAGATAGTGCCGCGTTTGGCATAGAGCGTCTGTGAGAGCAGGCGACGCGCGTCCGCACGCTCGCGCAGCTTGTCAGCATTCACGATCTGGTATTCGGCAAGACGGAAGACGCCCGCGGCAAGGCCAACCCCAATACAGCCCATAACGACATCGCGGCGAGGCAGCGGCGTTCCCGTAACCCATTCAGACGACGCCCCCTTGCGCGCGCCCGTATTGCGCACCCGAGGTCCGCCCGAGCCACGAAGACGCGACGCAGGGTCGTTGCCATGGGACGGCCCCGCGTTGTAAGATGGCCGACCCGTTCCTTGATAACCAGAACGTCCCCGCGAGGAGGGACGTCCAGACCCGTGGCTCCCGTCGGAACCGCGGCGATAGTCATTTGTCATACTCAGCTACCGTCTTATTTACTGAGCGGCCGCAGTCGAGCGAGCGCCCGCGGCTGCATCCTGCGAAAAGTCAAGCGTAACGCTCTCGCTGGGCTCCACCATGCCATAGGCACCCGCAAGATCGCGAATGCGCGTGTCGGCACCATAGACCGAATGCATGACCTCAAGGTCAGAACTCTCGTCGGTCGCCTTCTCGAGCGTGTTGGTAAGCTCTGCGTTGCCGTTGAGCACCTGGGCCGTAACACCGGCAAGTGCCACGCGTGCGACACCGATCGTCATGAAGATAGCCGCAATGATGCAAACCGTTTTAAGAACGCTCATGAAAACCGGGCTTACCGCCTGGTTTGCCTGACGGCCCGCGCCCGTGTAGACATCAAAACGCGGTGTGCGCCGCTCACGAGGGGCAGCGGGCGCCTGCGGTGCCTCGCGGTAGGCGGGCATGGCGTTCATATCATAGGCGAGTGCTGCGTTTGAGGTGTTATAGCCCATGATATGCCGCCTCCCATCCCGAGTACGTTGGTAGTGTGTTTAAGCTTCGTTTATGGTGCGAGCGGGAGGTCCAATTTCGCGCGGTCGCGCCTACAGGCGCTGCGCCACGCGGATTTTGGCTGATCTCGCCCGAGGGTTACGCTCAACCTCATCGGGTTGGGCAACCAAGGGTTTGCGGGTGATGACCTTGAGTATCGGCACGTTGCCGCACACGCACACCGGAATCTCCGGCGGGCACGTGCACCCCTGGCTCATCTCCTTAAAGTGGTTCTTTACGATACGGTCCTCGAGCGAGTGATACGAGATGACGCAAATACGCCCGCCCGGGTTGAGCCACCTGGTAGCGGCATCAAGCCCTCTCTCGAGCACATCGAGCTCGTGGTTGACCTCGATACGAATGGCCTGGAAACTTTTCTTGGCAGGGTGCCCACCATGCCGACGAGCAGCAGCAGGTATTCCCGCCTTGATGATCTCGACAAACTGACCGGTGGTTTCGATCGGTTCGGTCTCGCGGCGACGCACGATCTCGCGTGCAATCTGCGAGGCGAATTTCTCTTCGCCATAGACGCGTAGAATCCGGGCGAGGTCGTGTTCGTTATAGGTGTTGATGACCTCAGCTGCGTTTAGGGTGTTGTTACCCGGATCCATCCGCATGTCCAATGGAGCATCTTCGTTATACGAAAAGCCCCTGCCAGGGATATCGAGTTGCGGTGACGAAACGCCCAAGTCAAACAGGAAGCCATCGACCCCGGGCACCTCGGCCGAGCAAAGCAGCTCGTCCAAGTCGCCGAAGTTGCCCTTCAGCAGCTGGTGCGGGACGCCGGGAACCTCGCGGTCCAGACGGGCGCCAGCGGCCTCGAGGGCCATGTCGTCCTGATCGACGCCGAGCAAAAGGCCCGTCTCCCCCACCTGCGCGGCCATCTTTACCGAATGGCCGGCACCGCCAAGGGTGCAATCGCAGACAACGGAGCCGCTCTTGAGCTGCAGCGACTCAAGTACTTCGCCGAGCATGACAGGTTCATGCCGATATTCTTGTGTCAAGATCCCACGCTCCATCCGTTACTCGTGCCTTGCCCTTACGAGAAGAAGAGGTCAAGCAGAGCCTCGTCGTCATCGTCCTCATCGGCCGCGGCGCGGTCCCAAACCTCAAGGTGGTCGTAGTTACCCACAACCGTGACCTCGCGGTCGAGGTTCGCCTGCTTGCGGAGAGACTCAGAAAGACCGATACGACCGGCGCTGTCCACATCCATCGACGTGGTGCGCTTGTTGATCGCCCTCATGAGCTTCTGGTCGTTGATGTCACGCGGGTTAAAACCCTCGTGGTCCTCACGACCCGCGAAGAGTCCTTCGACCCACTTATCGAAGGCCTCGGCAGAGAACACGTACAGAGCATCGACATCCAGGGCTTTGAACACGCGAACGTGCTCTCCAAGCTCCTCGCGAAGGGGTGCAGGCAGGGACAGGCGACCTTTTGCATCGAGATTGCGCTCGTATGCACCAGTCATTCCCATGTGCGCCCTCCCCTCGGTTACTCAGATGGCACGTACGCGGGGAACCACCCCGCCTGTCGACGTCATTAATAATATGGGGAACCGCCCCATTTTTCAACACCTTTCCCCACCCCTTCCCCCACCACGCCCCGCTACTCCATCCCCTAACTATTGGGCACCACCCCCGAGCATATGTTCGAAAACACAATATGTTGTGTTTAACGCAAAGGCGAGATGCCACCTGTAGCACCCCGCCTTTCAACCTCAACCTTCAAGTTGACCTTGAGGCGAATTTTATATCCCTTTACACGCCGTTCACATCGCCCCCAAACTCCCCCATGCACGGTATGCGCGCCCCACCGCGACATTGGCCGACGGCGCAAAATGGGGCGGACCCCCGATTGCCAAAACGTGTGCAACAGCACGTTCCAGCAATCGAGGGTCCGCCCTTGATAGCATGTAATTGCAGCTCGGCAGCGTATTAGCGATGCGCCAGCGGGTGGGCCGCCAGGTAAACCTCGGTCAGCTGCGTACGATCGACATGCGTGTAGACCTGAGTGGTCGATATATCGGCGTGCCCCAAGATCTCCTGCAGCACGCGAAGGTCCGCACCGCCCGCAAGCATGTGAGTGGCAAAGGAGTGGCGCAACGTGTGCGGATGGAGGCCCACCAACCCCACCTGGCGCCCGTAGCGCTCGCATATGACGTGAACACCCTGACGCGACAGACGCCCGCCGTTCTTGTTTAAAAAAACCGCCGGCGTCTCTGTCCCACGGGCGTGAGCCGCCAGAAGCTGGCGTCCATCGCATATATAGCGTGTCAGGACACGCGCCGCACTTCCCACCAAAGGGGCCAGACGCTCCTTGGAGCCCTTGCCGCGAACCAGCACAAAGCCGTCATCGACATGGATATCACTCACATCGAGCCCCACCAGCTCGCTCACGCGCAGGCCGCACCCATACAGCACTTCCAAGATGGCGCGATCGCGCAGGCCCATCTCTCCATCGGGAAAATCCTGGTCGAGCAATGCCGAAACATCCTCCACCGAAAGGCACTCCGGCAGGCGCTCGGCCTTTTTTGGCAAGCGCAATGCCGCCGTGGGATTTTGGGCCACGGCCCCATCGCGCACCAGAAAGGCATGCAGACCTTTGACGGCCGCGAGCGCGCGCTCCACCGAGGCATCGGAATAGCCCCCGTCACGCCGATCGGCGATAAAGTCCTCGACGACCCGCCGGCTCACGTCCTCAAAGGATGCAATGCCCGCCCGCTCCAAATAGGCACAGTAGGTCGTCAGATCTCGGCGATAGGCGGCAATCGTGTTGCGCGCCAAGCCCCGCTCGACTGCAAGGTAATCAAGAAACTCCCCCGCCGCCACAGCGAGTGACGAAGGAGCTTCTTCGATATGTTCCCTGTTCGACGGCAACCTTAGTCCGTCGCACGATTCATGGGCGTCACCTGTAGGCGATCGACACCCTCATGCTGGCCAATCGAGGCGCGCACGAACTCACGGAACAGCGGCTGAGGATTGGTGGGGCGGCTCTTGAACTCGGGGTGGGCCTGAGTGGCCACGTACCACGGGTGCACGTCGCGCGGCAGCTCGACCATCTCGACCAGACGCTCATCAGGCGAAAGACCCGAGATGACAAGACCGGCGTCCTCGAGCTGATCGCGGAAGGCATTGTTGAACTCAAAACGGTGACGGTGACGCTCGTAGACAAGCTCCTCCCCATACGCCTCGCGAGCGAGGGTATCGGCGGCGAGCTTGCACGGATAAGCGCCCAGGCGCATGGTGCCGCCCTTCTCGGTCACGTCCTCCTGCGAGCTCATCA
>CATZRJ010000012.1 GCA_958423535.1 uncultured Collinsella sp. | reverse complement strand
AAAAGATCAAGTCGTCCTCGCAGACGCTCAAGCAGGAATACCTCGATACATACGAGCGAGGTGAATGACATGAAACTATTTGAACAGCTGAAGTCCAATGCGTCGCGCATGGCTGTCTACGCCATCCTCGTGGCAACGGCTTTATGCGGAATCGCGGCACCCGTCTATGCGCTCAACGGGGAGAAAGGCGATGTCGAACCCGCGTACATGGCTTCGACGGTTAAGGACCGGTACAAAGCCTTCTCTGGAGACACGTTTTACGTAGCAGAGTACGACACGACCTACCGTCAGCTTCGCTACAACAAGGGCTACGACTATCTAGGCGCAGAGGCAATCAGCTATACGTCGGGTTGGTACCGCTCCAACTATGGACACATAACCCAGTTCAAGTGTAACTACCGTGTGTACAACTAAAGCAACCGGCCGGGACGAGGGGTGACGCAAAAGCGTCGCCCCTCGTTTTTAACCATGTCAACTGAACCTAGTTCAGTTTGGTTGATTTCCGATCTCAGCCGAACACATTGAGCGGAAAGGCCGTTCCCGCAGTCAGTCGAACGTCCCCGGGGCCCTTCTCAGGCCCCGGGGACGGCATTTTCCCAGTTGAAGGAACGGTGGAGATGTGTTTCGATGGGTCAGATTCGTGTCGTTCCGAAAAGACCGTGAACCTTTTGTGGGACACGCTGCGCCGTGGTACCATAGCCGAGTTTGTTGTCTTGGTCGGAAACCAAGACGCCTTATGCGCTGATCGGTAACCAGCGCCTGACCAATAAGGAGTCCTACCATGAAGCAGGGTATCCATCCCCAGTATGTCGAGTGCACGGTGACGTGCTCCTGCGGCAACACCTTCAAGACGCACGCTACCGTGTCCGAGATGAAGGTTGAGCTTTGCAACGAGTGCCACCCGTTCTACACCGGCCAGCAGAAGTTCGTCGACACCGGTGGACGCGTCCAGCGCTTCGCCGACAAGTTCGGTGGCGCCGCTGCCGCCCAGCTCAAGAAGGCCGAGGAGGCCAAGGCTGCCAAGGCTGCCAAGGCTGCTGAGGCCGAGGCCGCTCGCAAGGCCGCCGCTGAGGCTAAGGCTGCCGAGAAGGCCAAGCGTGCTGCTAAGTTTGCCGAGGAGGCTGCCAAGCAGGCCGCCGAGGCTCCCGCAGAGGCTCCCGTCGAGGAGGCCGCTGCCGAGGCCGAGACCACCGAGGCTGCTGAGTAAATAGCTCGCCGAGGAATCGCTCGCATTCATGGCTAAAGGGCTGCGCATCCGTTTGGGTGCGCGGCCCTTTTCTTTTTATTGGTGCAAGCTAACCCGTCCCCATTGCACCAGATTGGTGCGAAGGGGACGGGTTAGCTTGTACCAAATTGCAGAGATACAGCGTTTTCCCAGATAAAAGCTGTCAAAATAAACCAGTCCCTTTTTGGCAGGTTGGTCGTAGTTATTACGTGGCGGTCGAGGTCGACCGTATAGGCCGCGCCTTGTTTGGCTAAAGTACATTTATCTGTGTTTAACTCGCCCAAGGCTGCATGGCGTGGGCGATGGCCAAAAAGGAAAACCACATGGGATTCATGTCAAAGCTGCTGTCCTTTGGATCCGATAAGGACCTTAAGCGCTACTACAAGATCGTCGATCAGATCAACGGTCTTGAGCCCCAGTTTGAGAAGATGACCGAGGAGGAACTCCGCGCCCAGACCGATAAGTTCCGCGAGCGTTACGCCAACGGCGAGTCGCTCGACGACATGCTCCCCGAGGCTTTTGCCACCGTGCGTGAGGCTTCCAAGCGCATCACGGGCATGCGTCACTTTGATGTACAGCTCATCGGCGCCATGGCGCTGCACGAGGGGCATATCGCCGAGATGAAGACCGGCGAAGGCAAGACGCTCGTCTCCACCTTGGCCGGCTACCTCAACGCTATCGCCGGCAAGGGCGTGCATGTCGTTACCGTCAACGATTACCTGGCAAAGCGCGACTCCGAGTGGATGGGCCGCATCTACAAGTACCTGGGAATGACCGTCGGTCTGCTCCAGAACAATATGCCGCTCGAGCTCAAGCGTCCGGCCTACCAGGCAGACGTCACCTATGGCACCAACTCCGAGTTCGGTTTCGACTACCTGCGCGACAACATGGTCACCCGCCCCGAGCAGCGCGTTCAGCGCGGCCACCATTACGCCATCGTCGACGAGGTCGACTCCATCCTGATCGACGAGGCCAGAACGCCGCTCATCATCTCGGGTGCCGGCACCAAGTCCGCCAGCACCTACAAGGACTTCGCGCGTGCCGTGCGCGGCCTTGAGCGCGGCGAGGACGTGTCGCACGACATGCTCACCGCCACCGAGGACGTCGAGCCCACGGGCGACTACGTCATGGACGAGGCCAAGCACACCATCGCCGCCACCGAGCGCGGCCTTAAGAAGATCGAGCACCGTCTGGGCATCGAGGACATCTATGCCGATCTCTCCGGCCAGCTGGTCAACCACCTGCAGCAGGCGCTGAAGGCCCAGTACATGTTCCATCGCGACAAGCAGTACGTGGTCACCAACGGCGAGGTTAAGATCGTCGATGAGTTCACCGGTCGCATCATGGAAGGCCGCCGCTACTCCGAGGGCCTGCATCAGGCCATCGAGGCCAAAGAGGGCGTGCTCGTGCGCGAGGAGAACCAGACGCTGGCCACCATCACCCTGCAGAACTACTTCCGTCTGTATGACAAGCTCTCCGGCATGACCGGTACGGCGCTCACCGAGGACGCCGAGTTCCGCGAGATCTACAAGCTGCCCGTCGAGGTCATTCCCCCCAACAAGCCCGTGCAGCGTGTTGACCACGAGGACCTGGTGTACCGCACCATCCAGGCCAAGTACAACGCCGTTGCCGACGACGTCGAGCGACGTCACGCCAAGGGCCAGCCGGTCCTGGTGGGCACCGTCTCCATCGAGAGCTCCGAGAAACTGTCCGCCGCCCTCACTAAGCGCGGTATCGCGCACGAGGTCCTCAACGCCAAGCACCACGAGCGCGAGGCCCATATCGTGGCCCAGGCTGGTCGCTACGGCGCCGTGACCATCGCTACCAACATGGCCGGCCGTGGTACCGACATCCTGCTGGGCGGCAATCCCGACGAGCTGGTGCGCGAGCGCCTGGAGTACGAGGGCCTGACCATGGAGGACGTGACGCCCGAACAGCTCGAGCAGTTTAACGCCGAGGCCAAGGAGACCTGCAAGGCCGAGCGCGAGCGCGTGCTTGCCGCGGGCGGCCTGACCGTCATCGGCACCGAGCGCCACGAGTCCCGTCGTATCGACAACCAGCTGCGCGGCCGTTCCGGCCGTCAGGGCGACCCGGGCGAGACCCAGTTCTACCTGTCGCTCGAGGACGACCTCATGCGCCTGTTCGGCGGCGACAGGATGGACCGCGTCTCCAAGATGATGGTCACGGCCGACATGGGCGACGACATGCCCATCCAGCACAAGATCATCTCCAAGGCCGTCGAGAACGCCCAGCACAAGGTCGAGAGCATCAACTTCTCCATGCGTAAGAGCGTCCTTGAGTACGATGACGTCATGAACAAGCAGCGCCAGGTCATCTACGCCGAGCGCAACAAGATTCTGGATGGCAAGGACCTGACCGACCACATCACCGAGGTCATGCACGACACCGTGTACCGCTGCGTGCAGGAGTTCTGCACCAAGGACAGCCACGAGGGCGAGCGCGATCTTGAGGGTCTGCGCAAATGGGTTGTGGAGCTCACCGGCCATATCGATACGCCTAAGTTCCCCGACGAGGACTTTGAGGCCCTGGCTGCCGATGTCCTGGCCTACGTTGAGAAGTGCTACAACATGAAGGCCGAGCGCCTGGGCGAGGACCTCATGCGCGAGCTCAACACCCAGGTCATGCTGCGCGTCATCGATACCCGCTGGATGAACTACCTGCAGGAGATGGACTACCTCAAGACCGGCATCGGCCTGCGTGGCTTTGGTCAGCGCGACCCGTTGGTCGAGTACAAGACCGAGGCCTACGGCGCGTTCCAGATGCTCGTCGACACCATGTACGAGGATTACCTGCGCACCGTCCTGCGCATCGAGATCAAGGCCGCTCCGCACGCCGTGGAGCACAAGGAGGACCCCGCGCTCGAGGGTGCGCGCTTCTCCGGCCCCGCCGATGTCGATGGCGACAACGGCAACTCGGTGCTGCGCAAGCAGGCACAGGTGCAGGCTCGTACGGCCGTCCAGGGAGGCCCGGCTGCTGTCAACAACGGCGGCAAGGTGACCACCTACCGCAAGTCCGAGAGCGATGATCCGTACGTCAACGTTGGCCGCAATGACCTTTGCCCCTGCGGCAGCGGTAAGAAGTTCAAGTACTGCCACGGCAGGAATCGTTAATGGCCGAGGCTTTAGAGGTAACGCCCGCCGAGCTGGACGCGTTTGCGGACCGGCTCGGCGAGGTCGAGTCGTATCTCCATTTGGACGAGAAGCGCACCCGCGTAACGGAGCTCGAGGCCAAAAGCGTCGCCCCGGGCTTTTGGGACGATGCCGATGCAGCTCGCGCCACGATGGAGGAGATTGCGCGCGCCAAGGAGGACATCGCCGCCGTGGATACCGCGCGCGGAGAGCTTTCCGATGCTCGCGCCGCGTTGGAGCTTGCCGAGGAAATGGGCGATGACCCCGATGCCGCTGCGCTGCGTGAGGAGGCTGCCGCCACGGCGGAGCGCCTATCCCGCGCCATCGACGAGCTTGAGCTTGCGAGCTGGTTTACCGGGGAGTTCGACCATGGCGACGCGATTGTGACCATCAAGCCCGGACAGGGTGGCTTGGAGGCCCAGGACTGGACCTTCATGCTCTTTAAGATGTACATGAAGTACTGCCAGCGCCGCGGTTGGAAGGTCACCATCAACGATTGCCCCGCGGCCGAGGTCATCGGCATCGATCGCGCGACCTTTACCGTCGAAGGCAAGGATGCCTTTGGCATGCTTCGCGCCGAGGCCGGAGTTCACCGCTTGGTGCGCATTAGCCCCACCGACGACAAGAAGCGCCGCCAGACCACGTTTGCCGGCGTCGAGGTCATTCCGGTGCTACCCGACGATATCGATATCGAGATTAATCCCGATGACATTCGCGTCGACGTATACCACGCAAGCGGCCCGGGCGGTCAGGGCGTCAACACCACCGACTCCGCCGTGCGCGTGACGCATTTCCCCAGCGGTATCGTGGTCACGTGTCAAAACGAGCGCAGCCAGATTCAAAACAAGGCCGCGTGCATGCAGATCCTCAAGGCGCGTCTGTACGAGATTGAGCTCGAAAAGCGCGCCGAGGCCCTGGATGAGATTCGCGGACCCAAGACCACAATTGGTTTTGGCAACCAGATCCGCAGCTACGTGCTCTACCCGTACCAGATGGTTAAGGACCTGCGCACGGGCGTGGAGACCAGCAACGTCGAGGCCGTTCTTGACGACGGCGATCTGGATCCGTTTGTGATTGGCTATCACCGTTGGGCTACCGGCAACGCTGACGCGGAGACCCCGTCCGCATAGACCGCTCGGTTTATGCGGAAATGGATTAAAGCCCTCCGAGCAGGGTGGTTTTGTATCCAGAACATACCCTGTACAGGGGTGGTTTTTGTCCGGCGAATCGGTAGAATCGAATACAAGAAGAAGTTCAAAGCGCATCCGATGGGGTGCGCTTTTTTAAAGGAGGCAGCATGGCATATCGTCTGGACATCAAGCGCATTCTTTCGATGAACTTCTTTCACGACCTACCCCAGATCATGTTGGGGTGTGCCTTGGCCGCCATTGCGACCGACCTGTTTTTGATTCCCAACGGTCTTGCAGCCGGTGGCGTTACGGGCCTTGCGACGATTATCCAGGCAGTCGGCGCAGCGCGAGGCGTGTCGCTTCCTGTCGGTATCCAGACCATCGTGATGAATGCCTTGCTGCTGCTGGTCGTTATGCGCGAGGGCGGCATGTTCTATGTGGTGCAGACGGCGACGGGCTTTGTGCTTCTGGGCTTCTTTACCGATCTGTTTGCCCCGTTTGTAGCGCCTCTGGCACATGCTGACCTGATGCTTCCCGCTATGTGGGGCGGCATTATCACGGGCATCGGTTACGGCATGGTATTGCGCGCTGGCGCCAACACCGGCGGCTCGGACACGATTGGCCAAATCATCTCGCGTAACACCTCGCTGCCGGTGGGCTCGACCGTCATGGCAATCGACGTTGCCGTATGTGCGGCATCGGCTCCGGTCTTCTCGCTCGAAAATGCTCTGTATGCAGGACTTTCGATGGTGATCAGCGGCTATGTGATCGACGCCGTGGTCGATGGCGGCAATAAGCGTCGTATGGTGCTCATCATCTCGGATAACTTCCCCGATATCGCGGCCGACATCATGTATGGCCTGGGCCGCGGCTGCACCAAATTAAAGGCGACCGGTATGTATTCGGGCGTCGAGAAGCCGGTGATCATGGTGATCGTTAGCCGTCGAGAGCTCAACACCCTCAAAACGATCGTGCGCGAGCGCGATCCTCACGCCATTGTGACGGTCGCCGACGTTACGGAAGCCTTTGGTGAAGGATTCAAGGACATTAACGCGTAGGCTGAACTTCGGTTTGCGGATCATTTTTGTGCCAGGGCGAGAGGCAGCCACCGCATCCAAAAGACGTTCACATTGATAAACCGTTTCATCAGCGGTTCTGCCTGCTAAATTGCTCAAATAATGATAAAAACTCTGGTAAAGCCATCAGTTTCCAGCATAATGAATGACGTACGTGCATTGCGGCTGTGTTGGGATTACCTTCGGTGCCGTGCGCATTTTGCCTAATGAGGATGAAAGGAAGGCACAATGAGCGACGAAGAGCTCAAAAAGGTTGCCAACGAGGTAAGGAAGGGCATCGTCACCGGCGTGCACGCTGCCAAATCCGGCCATCCGGGCGGTTCGCTCGGCGCTGCCGACATCATGACCTATCTGTACTTTGAGGAAATGAACGTCGACCCGGCCGATCCCCGCAAGGCCGATCGCGACCGCTTTGTGCTCTCTAAGGGCCATTGCGCTCCGGGCCTGTACGCCGTGCTCGCCGAGCGTGGGTTCTTCCCCAAGGAGGATCTCGAGACGCTGCGCCATATCGGCAGCCACCTGCAGGGTCACCCCAACATGAACGACACCCCGGGCGTCGACATGTCCACCGGCTCGCTCGGCCAGGGCATCTCCGCCGCCGTGGGCATGGCCGTTGCCGCCAAGCACTGGGGCGATACTTACCGTACGTACGCCCTGCTGGGCGACGGCGAGAGCGAGGAGGGCCAAGTTTGGGAGGCCGCTATGTTTGCCGGCAACCAACAGCTCGACAACCTCTGCGTGATCGTCGACCACAACGGCCTGCAGATCGATGGTCCCGTCGAGGAGGTCAACGACCCCATGCCGCTGGCAGACAAGTTCCGCGCCTTTAAGTTCCACGTGGTGGAGCTTGCCGACGGCAACGACTTCGATCAGATCCGCGCCGCCTTTGCCGAGGCCCGCGCCACCAAGGGTCAGCCTACCGCCATTATCGCCGAGACCACAAAGGGCAAGGGCGTCTCCTTTATGGAGAACCAGGTGGGTTGGCACGGTAAGGCCCCCAACGATGAACAGTTTGAGCAGGCCATGGCAGAGCTCACGGCCGCCGGAGAGGAGCTCTAGGATGGCAGACGTCAAGAAAATCGCCACGCGCGTAAGCTACGGCGAGGCCCTCGTCGAGCTCGCCAACGAGCACGATGACTTTGTGGTCCTCGACGCCGACCTGGCCGCCGCCACGCAGACCGGCAAGTTCAAGGCCGCCTGCCCCGATCGCTTCTTCGATGTGGGCATTGCCGAGAGCAACCTGATGGGCGTCGCCGCCGGTATCGCAACCACCGGCCGCGTTGCCTTCGCGAGCACCTTTGCCATGTTTGCCGCCGGCCGCGCCTTTGAGCAGGTCCGCAACTCCATTGGCTACCCGCATCTCAACGTCAAGATCGGCGCCACGCACGCCGGTATCTCGGTGGGCGAGGACGGCGCCACGCACCAGTGCTGCGAGGATATCGCCCTGATGCGCGTCATTCCCGGCATGACCGTCATCGTTCCCGCCGATGACGTCGAGGCCCGCGCCGTGACGCGCGCCGCCTACGAGTGCGACGGTCCCGTGTACATGCGCTTTGCCCGCCTGGCCTCGCCGGTCATCAACGACCCCGAGACCTACAAGTTCGAGTTGGGCAAGGGCATCGTTATGCGCGAGGGCGCCGACGTTACCATCATCGCCTGCGGTCTGATGGTCGGCGAGGCCCTCGAGGCCGCCGAGCAGCTCGCTGCCGAGGGTATCGACGCCGAGGTCATCAACATGCACACCATCAAGCCCATCGACGCCGACCTGGTCGTTAAGAGCGCTACCAAGACCGGTCACGTCGTGACCGTCGAGGAGCACTCCGTGATCGGTGGCCTGGGCAGCGCCGTTGCCGACGTCCTGTGCGAGCAGTGCCCGACGCCGCTCAAGAAGATCGGCGTCAACGACACGTTCGGCGAGTCCGGCCCGGGTGCCGAGCTCCTGCACAAGTACGGCCTGGACGCCGCCAACATCGTGGCGACCACCAAGGAGTTCTTGGCATAAGGCAAGGTGGATCTCAAGGACTGCTTCGCCAGTACTATGGAAACCCGGCAGGGGCGCTCTCTTGGAGGGCGCCCCTGTTTCAGTTGCGGTGAAATAAGGACTGTTTTGCCAGCCTAAAGGCTCAATTAATCCGCATTTCACCGCAACTTCCGAAGGCGTTCCCGCTTGTGCTGGCTCCATCGCGACGATTGATTGCGGCTTGGCACAGTGCGGCGACATCGGGGGCATCGCTGCCTCTGTATGTCATGGCGAGCAAAGCGGCATCATAGATTTCATCATTGGTCACATCGGCGGCATCAATGGGGCAGAAGGCGAGAATCGAATCCTGTTCTGCAAGCTCGGCCAGATCGATCGTTTCACCCATGGCAAAGGCATCATCGAGGACGAGTGTGGCACTCGTGCATGGAATTTGATAGATCGTGCCATCCGCAGCGATAGGGGAACCTGCTGCTTCGAGCGTGTAGACACCTTGTATGAGATTGATGCCAGAGCCATCGGAGGCGACGAACTCAATCCTGTCGACCGTTATTCCGTCGATGGTCTTGCCCGTAATATGTATCGGAACGCGCGATGCCCCGTTATCGGTGTCCCAGCCCGCAGCCGTGACATCCAGCACAATGGCGTGCTCCGAATGGGCGGATACGAAGTGCGACAACACCTGCCGCAGATGAAGGCCCATACAGCTACCGCCGACAATGCCAATTACCAGCATGCAGGTAAGGATGACCGCAACGTGGTTCCGAGGCTTTACCCGAAGCTCAGAATCAGCAGAGATGCCATTGACGGCAACCCCGCACGCTGTGCAGTACCTCACGCCATCGCGCAACTCAGCTCCACAATAAGGACAATTCATACTGGCCCCCACAACCATAGGCGTTCCCATCGAGGCCACTGTAAATCGACAATCCAAATCCGAGTTGCGCAACAATCAAATCAAAAACGCGTCAAGCAAAAGTCTCTACCGGGAAAAGGGCTAATATCAGCAAAGTGCAATTCAGACCCTCCCAAGCATGCATTTGCTGCACCTAATAGAAACGCGGCGACTCCTTAGTAGCCGCAGGCCGCGCACAGGGTTACCTCCCAAATCTTTCCGCAGGACGGAGGAGTCCCCGCAGCGCGAAGCGCACAGCGGGGACTCCGACATGTCCGAGGACGATTTGGGAGGTAACCCTGTGCGCGGCCGGTGAGACCAAAACCCCGCCATGCTTCTTATGTGCAGCGAAGTTAATGCTGCTAAAATACAAAGCGCTCATGTAGTTTAAACGTACGACGATAAGGAGCACCAGTGGGTAACCACTTCCGTACCTCCGGTGCGGGCGATGACGCCCCCAAGACGCAGCCAGGCGCCGCGGGCACTCGTTTCGCCACCCCGGATTCAGAGGATCAGCTGTTTAGCCCGATCCCCGCACAGCCGGCAGATCAGGCACAGCCGGCGTCAGATCCCTTTGCCTACAATCCCACCAATGATGTCGAGCTTTCCGAGGCCGCGGGTTTTGAGCCCGTGCAGAAGGTGACCGCTCGCGTGGATCAGCCCCAGGCGGACGCTGTCGCGCCGCAACCTGTCATGGCCGGTATTCCCGATCCTATGGCTCCTGCGACTCCGGCGCCACAGCCTGCGCAGTCCGGTCTTTTTGCCGGTATTCCCGATCCTACGCAGCCCGCGGCTCCCGTAGTCGAGAGCGATCAGGCCGCCGAGGTCGCAAGCCTCGACAATGCGCTCAACAATCCCGACTTTACGTCGGTGTTTGCGCCCATCGATCCGCAGGCCAGCCGCAAGAAGATGGCCAAGCAGGCCGGTGTCGAGCCCGTCATCCTCATGGAGCACGTCACCAAAATCTACCCGGCACAGCCCAACAAGCCCGCGCTCGACGACATCAACATCGAGATCTATCCTGGCGAGTTTGTCTTCCTGGTCGGTCACTCCGGCTCGGGTAAGACCACGCTGCTTTCGACGCTCAACCGCGACGTCAAGCCGACGAGCGGCCGCATTTTGGTCGCCGGCCAGGACCTCATGAAGATCAAGAACCGCAAGGTTCCGTTCTTGCGTCGCCAGATTGGTGCCGTGTTCCAGGACTTTAAGCTCCTGCCGCAGAAGACCGCCTACGAAAACGTGGCGTTTGCCTTGCAGTGCATCGGCAAGCCCAAGGGCGTCATTCGCAGCCAGGTGCCCGAGGTGCTTCGCCTGGTCGGTCTGGCCGATCAGATGGACTCTCTGCCCGATCAGCTGTCCGGTGGCGAGCAACAGCGCGTCGCCGTTGCCCGCGCTATGGTCAACCGTCCGCCGCTGCTTATCTGCGACGAGCCCACGGGCAACCTCGACCCGGCGATTTCGCTGGGCATTATGAAGCTGCTCGAGCGCATCAACCGTACCGGCACCACCGTGATCGTCGCCACGCACGACCGCGAGATGGTCGATAGCATGCACCGTCGCGTGATCGCCCTCGAGGGCGGCCACGTAATCCGCGACCAGGAGAGGGGAGGTTACGGCAACTATGGCACCAACTAACGTGGGCTATTCGCTCAAAGAGGCTATCAGCCACTTCTTCCGTAACTGGACCACCTCGCTCGGCGCCGTCATCACGATTTTCCTTTCGCTGTTTATCATCGGCCTGTTCATTATGGGTTCCGCGATGCTGAACTCCGTGATCGGCACCGTCGAGGATCAGGTTGTCATCAACGCCTTTATTAGCGATGACGCCGATCAGGCAGACGTCCAGGCCTTTGAGGCCGAGCTCAAGACGTGGAGCAACGTCAAGTCCGTGACCTATAAGGACAAGGACGACGCGCTGGCCGAGTACACGAGCAAGATGTCGGGCAACGCCGACGCCACCATGAGCGCGCTCGACGGCCAGAACCCGCTGCCCGCCTCGTTTGCGATTGAGATGGACGATCCGTCTCAGGTCGAGAGCACGGCCAAGAAGCTTAAGAAGAATGCCGACTTCCAAAAGATCGCGGACGACGGCGACGTCAACGCGAGCGTGCTGTATGGCCAGGAGGAAGTGAGCCGCCTGTTCCAGGTGACCAACTACATCCGTATCGCCGCCGTTGTGCTCGTCGGTCTGCTGACCTTTATTGCATTCATCTTTATCAACAACACGATTCGCCTGTCCATTACGGCGCGTCGTCGCGAGATTGCGATTATGCGCCTGGTGGGCGCCAGCAACGGCTTCATCCGCGGACCGTTCATTACCGAGGGTGTGCTGCAGGCCATTCTGGGCTCGCTGCTTTCCATCGGTGTTTTGGAGCTGCTGCGCAATCTGATGGTTCCTCGCCTGCAGGAGAGTGTCGGCTGGATGTCGTTTGCGCTGCCGATGCAGTACTATCTGGTGACCTACGCCGCACTGATTCTTGTCGGCGTGATCATCGGCCTCTTTGGCTCTGCCATCGCCATGCGCCGTTATCTGCGCGTGTAGGCATGCTTGGAATTCGTTCCTTCCAACGGGTCGTTCCTTTTGGGACGGCCCGTTTTTTGATCCCTTGGGGACGGAGGAAAACGGATCACTTAGGGGGTCGGTCGATTCGAGTGATCCGCAATCCTGCCGTCCCCTAGGGATCATTTGGGTAGACTCTTGGGGTGTAAACGGCTATCGATAGTAAGGAGGCGCCATGGGGCGCAATAACAAGCATAAGCGTGGAGCTCGCAATAAGCGTGGGCCGGTGCGCAGCGAGCGTCGTCCGAGCCTGACTGGCCGCGTGCAGCTCCATGAGCACAGTGCCTATGTCATAACCGAGAACGGCGACTACAAGGTCATGGGCCGCGGCAAGCGCGAGATCATGGATGGCGATACCGTTGCCGTGAGCATTAAGAACAGCCCGCATGGTGAACGTCGCGCCGTGATTGAAGGCGTCGTCGAACGTGCCGCCATCAGCGTGGTGGGTACGTATCAGATGGCCGGCCCGCTTGGCGTGATCGAGCCGCTCGATTCGCGCCTGAAGGCTGACTTCTTTATTTTGCCCGAGGACACTTCGGCGGAGCGCCTGGGCGTGCGCCCTGGCGATGTCGTCGTCGCGCGCATATTGACCTACCCGACGCGCTTGGAGTCGGGAACGGTGACTCTTGAGCGCCGCATCGGCGGTGACGATGCGCCCGATCTGGGCGTCCAATACGTTATGGCACGCTATGGCTATACCGACAGCTATCCCGAGGCGGCGCTGGCAGAGGCAGAGGCGCTTTCGCTCGATGTGACTGCAGCGCTTAAAGACCCGCTTCGTCGTGACCTGCGCGATCGCTTTGTCATCACCATCGACCCGGTTGATGCGCGCGACTTTGACGATGCCATCTCGCTCGAGCGCACGCCCGAGGGTGGCTATAAGCTGGGCGTGCATATTGCCGATGTTTCGCATTATGTTGCCTGGGATGGGCATATCGACCTGGAGGCCCGCCATCGCACGACGTCGGTCTACCTTGCCGACCGTGTGCTCCCCATGCTGCCCGAGCGCCTGTCTAATGACTTGTGTTCCCTGCGCCCCGATGAGGATCGCCTGGCGTTTACCGTCGACATCGAGCTCGACGCGCAGGGCCGTGTGCGCCATTACGATCCCTATCCCAGTGTGATTCGTTCGCGTGTGCGTATGGACTACGACGGCGCCGAGGCGCTGCTGGTGCGCGCCGGCGCTGTTGAGTATTCCGTGTTGGAGGGCGCTGCGGAGGATGTCGCTGCGGCTGAAGCCTCGCGCGAGGAAGCACTTGAGCGCGGGCTTGCGTGCGAGGACACCGCTCGCAGCTGTAACGTAGACCTGGCCGATTTCCTGGTCGCCGCAAACGAACTCGCGGAGCTTCGGCGTCGCATACGTCGCGCACGCGGTTCGGTCGACTTTGATACGGCCGAGATTCGCGCGCTGCTGGACGAGGACGGCGTGCCCGTACGGATTGTGGCACGCGAGCGTTCCTGCGCAACCTCGCTTATCGAGGAGGCAATGCTGCTGGCTAACGAGTGCGTTGCCGAGTGGCTGGCCGACCGCGATATCGAGGCATGCTATCGCGTGCACGATGACCCCAGCCCCGACAGCTTGCACGGTGCTGCTGTGGCGCTGGCGCAGCTCGGTATCATCGATGATCGCCGCGCGGCGGGCATTGCTCTGGGAAATCCCGACGAGTTACAGGCGACGGTTGATGCCGCTGCCGGCACGGCCAACGCGCCGCTCGTCAACACGCTTCTTTTGCGCAGCATGCAGCGTGCGTTGTACAAGCCGCGCAACGAGGGTCACTTTGCGCTCGCCGCGCCGTGCTACTGCCACTTTACAAGCCCCATTCGCCGTTATCCCGATCTGGTGGTGCATCGCGTGCTCAAGCTGCAGCTGGCATACGAGCAGCTGGGCGGAAAAGACGCCTTAGTGCGTACGCCGAGGTTGATCGGAAAAGGCAGAGAGTCGCTTCCGCGCATCCTGCCGCAAATCTGCCGCGCGTGCAGCGACGCCGAGCGTGCGGCCGACGCTGCCAGCCATGCGACGCAAAAAATCAAGATTGCGCAGTACTACGAGGACCGCCTGGGCGAGCGCTATGCCGGAACGGTCTCGTGGGTCAGCAACATGGGATTATTCGTGCGTCTCGATTTGACGCAGGTTGAGGGGCTGGTTTCCATTAAGAGCCTGGGTAACGAGTGGTTTGAGTTTGACGAGGACGCGCTCACGTTGACGGGTGCCGACACGGGGCGTCGTTTTGAGTTGGGACAGCGCGTGATTATCGAGGTCTCGCGCGTCAACACTACTCGCGGACATTTGGACTTTAAGCTCATTCATTAACCGGCACGCAGTGAGTATCGGCAAAGCGTAGAGGGCGGTCTTTCGGGGCCGCCCTCTTTGCGTGTCTCTTAATTGCCCTGCCATGAGCTCGGCCGCTTCTTCATATGCTTTTGGGAGATAGGACCTACCAAAACAAACCTGTCCCTTTTGGCAGGTTTACGAGAAAGCGGGGATGTTGTGGCAACGGTATATGGGTATGCGCGGGTGAGCTCGCGCGATCAAAATTTGAATCGCCAGTTGGATGCGCTGAGCGCCTATGGCGTGGAGCCGGCGAATGTCTTTGCCGACCGTGCGAGCGGTAAGGACTTTGATCGCCCACAGTATCGGGAATTGCTTCATGCCTTGGCTTCCGGTGACGTGTTGGTGGTGCTTTCCATCGATCGGCTGGGTCGAAACTACAGCGAGATACTCGAGGAATGGCGTCGTATAACCAAGGAACTTGGTGCGGCCATCGTTGTGCTGGACATGCCGTTGCTCGATACGCGTGCGAGAGATTGCGGCGGATCGGATGTGACCAGCACGCTGATTGCCGATATCGTTTTGCAGTTGTTGAGTTACGTGGCGCAGGTGGAACGAGAGAACATCCACCGTCGTCAGGCGGAGGGAATCGCGGCGGCGCGGGCGCGCGGCGTGCGTTTTGGTCGACCCCGCAAGCCGTGCCCTCCGCAATTTGAACGAGTGCGCGATATCTATGAGGCGGGCAATATTACCCGGAGTCAGGCGGCAAAGCGTTTAGGTGTGTGCGTGGGGACCTTCGATCGCTGGATGCGCGAGACGGAGTAGGGACACCGCAGCCATCTGGCGCCTTGTTTTGAACATTTGGGATTCCGCTATGGCGACGGTGACATTTGGGGGTACACTCGCTGCTGCTCAATAACAGACGGAGGTTAGCCCTTGGCGCGCGCGAAGCATATAGTCGGATGGATATCGGTTGTCCTGCTTGTCGTGACGCTGGCGAGTATTTGGATGCTGACGGAGCAGAGCGTGGAGCAGACATCGTCGCTCAGCGAGTCTACCGCGCACGTGGTGGAGGGGCAAAGCGCCAGCGTGCAGCCCGAGACTGCGGGGGAGACCCAGGCGGGAGATGCCGCCGGGGATGCGGGCTCAGCGGCTACCGTCGCCCATCCCGATCCGATTGCCCCCGTTCGCATGTGGATGGGCATCAACATCCGTCGTATCGCCCATACCGTAGAGTTCTTCTTTGTTGGGCTGTTTGCCTCGTCGGCGGCGGTGTGCTTGGATAAGCGCATGTTGCTCACCCGATTGCGGTGTGTGCCCGTCCTGGCCTTTTGCGCCGTATGCTCCGTCGGGGACCAGGCGCATAAGATTTTTGTTCCCGGAAGACATTTCGACGTTATCGACTTAGGCTTTGATGCCACGGGTTACGTTGTCGCCATGCTGCTGGTGCTGCTGGTGTCAGTGCTGGTTCAGCGCGCGACCTGTTCCATTGGCGCCCATGCGAGACGTTAACCTCAAGATGGAAAACCACGACCGCCTGCACGTCGGCGCTGGCTACAATATCGGCATCGGTCGCAGATGGCCATCGATGCGCTGTTTGCCAGACACTTGTCTTTTCTAAGAAGGGAATCCCCATGACCGTACTGTTTGTTGAATATCCCAAATGCTCGACGTGTAAAAAGGCCAAGGCCTGGTTGGACGAGCATGGGGTTGAGTACATCGATCGCGATATTGTTACAGACAATCCTTCGGCTGAGGAGCTTGCGACCTGGATTGCGCGTTCGGGGCTGCCGGTGCGTCGCTTCTTTAATTCGTCGGGCATGAAGTATCGAGAGCTTGGCCTGAAGGCGCGTCTGGATGCAGGGATGACGGATCAGGAATGTTACGAGCTGTTGGCGACCGACGGCATGCTGGTTAAGCGTCCGCTGCTGGTGGGCGATGACTTTGCGATTCCAGGCTTTAAGGAAGCAACCTGGGCCGAGGCGCTGCTGTAACAACTGCGGAAAGCGTGTCTCGTTCTGAGCGCAAATTCTGGGATGCGCTTTCCGCCGGCAGGTTCGCTCCGGTCAGTCCTCGAACTGTGCCCACTTATGCGGGTCGTAGATCTTTACCTGTTTGTTGGGCTTGCCGCTCCAGTACTCTTCGTCCATAAAGGGTAGATATGCCTGAATGCCGGGGCAGATGAACGGGATTCGCTGTGCTTGCAAACGGTCGCGTTGGCGTTGCTCCAGATGGGTCTCCGAAATCACGACGGGAATACCGGATAGCTCCACGAGGCTTGCCTGAACTCGCTTGAGGTCGGGTAGCGCCGCGTGCCATGCCATTCGCATCATCAAAAATGAGGCCCCGCGATACGTTGCCTGCATGACTGTGATGGCGGGTCGTAGCGTGGGATGAATTTTGTGCCGATCTGGCCAAGGGATAGCAGTTATCTCGAGGCCGAGGGTCTCCCATAGGTAATCAAGCTCATCATCCATGTCGCCTCGATATCCGCGCGATAATTGGTGTCCTGATTGTGTCACTATTGACGGCGACCAGGATGCAACAATCTGCCAACGGTGGCTATGGTGCGCTTGCGGTATTTTGACCCCTTGCATGCGGTTTGGCTTCACAGGTCCTTCATGGGTCGGGGCAAATTGGCCGATTTTCAAAAAAGTTAAAAATGGGGCTTGCGCCGCCGTAGAACTTCCCGTATATTTCTTTCTTGCGCAAAGGCACAGCCGAGCGCAGCGATGCAGTCATTGGGATGTCGTCTAATGGCAGGACAGCGGATTCTGGTTCCGTCAATGGGGGTTCGACTCCCTCCATCCCAGCCATTGCATTTGCTACATATGGCCCGTTCGTCTAGCGGTTTAGGACGCCGCCCTCTCAAGGCGGAGATCACCAGTTCGAATCTGGTACGGGCTACCACAAAATGAACGCCCGGGCCTCGCAAGAGACCCGGGTTTTGTGTATACGCCGAATGTGTGGAATGAGCCGCGTTTCACCCGGACCGAGGAGTTGCCATGGACCTGCCCATCAGCCTACAAGACATTACGTATGCAGAGAATTACCTGGCGCAGGGAGACTTGGCCACGGCGACGCCGCTGTTGGAGCGTCTGGTTGAGCTCGCCGAGGAGTATATCGATGCCGAGTGCAAGACGGAGGAGAAGCGCCAGTACTTTAGCTTCGATAGCAAGTTTGAGCGTCTGGCCTACCGTCGTGTGGAAAAAGATCCGCGCGAGCTGGTGCAGGTCGAGGTGCCCTTTGATCGTCTGTATTCCGACATGGCGTTTGCCTACATTCGCCAGCAGGATTATGTGAGTGCTCGCAACGCCTTGATGCAAGCCGTGCGCTGGGACCCCATGAACTGCAACTACCGCCTGGATCTTGCCGAGCTATTCCGCGCCCTCGAGGACAAGCAGGAGTGGGCTTCGCTTTCGTTTTCGGTGCTAGAGCGTGCGAGCGACGGCAAGTGCGCCGCCCGCGCCTACGCCAACTTGGGCCAGTATTTCCTTGAGCCCGAGACCGAGAACGTCTCGGCGGCCGTGGGTTGCGCGCGCCTGGCGCTGCGCTTGGCCCCTGGCGATACGCATACGACACGCCTGCTCAACAAGATTCATACTGCCTATCCCGATGCCGCCGAGGAGAGCGACGAGCACGTGATGGGCGAGCTGGCGTTGCAGGGCGTACCGACCTCGCCTTCGGCCGAGATTGCCATTTGCCTGATTATGTGTGCGACCGACGCTGCGAGCGACGGTGATAAGCAGGAGGCTACGCGCCTGACGGTCCGTGCCCGCGATCTGGTGGGCGAGGAGGCATGCGCGGCGATCATTAAGCTGGTGCGCGAGAGCGATGCCGAGCTCAACGCCGAGCGTAAGGCAAAGCGCGCAGGCGACGACAAGGGAGCCGACGGCGTCAAGGAGGCCGGCGATGCCCAGTAAGCGCGAACGCAAGCTCATTTCCAAGAATCGCTCGGCGCATCACGAGTACTTTATCGACGAGACGTTCGAATGTGGCATTGAACTGAGCGGTACCGAGGTCAAGTCGATTCGCGAGCGCGCCTGTCAGATCACTGACACTTTTGCGCTGATTCGCGGTGGCGAGTGCTGGCTGGTGGGGTTGCATATTCACCCTTACAGCCATGGTGGCGTGTGGAACCGTGATCCCGATCGCCGGCGCCGCCTGCTGCTGCATCGCAAGGAGATCGATTTTCTTGACGGCAAACTGCGCAACCGCGGCTATGCGCTGGTGCCGTTGGAGCTCTACTTTAATACCGACGGCCGCGTAAAGCTGCTGCTGGGCCTGGGCCGCGGCAAAAAGCTCTACGACAAGCGCGAAGACATGGCAAAACGCGACGTCCAGCGCGAGATCGATCGTGCGCTTAAGGAGCGTAATCGCTGACCGCCCTTCATAAGTTGCGGTGGAATACGGACTGTTTTGCCTGTTTGATGGGCTATTCAGTCCCTATTTCACCGCAACTGCGGGCGTTCCATCTTGCTTACTGTTCTGACACATATGTCTCAAAGGCGGCGTTCGGTATGGGCGCCGCCTTTTTTGTGGGTACATACATCCATGAGGTTCAATCCCGGGTTAGGGGAGTGGTCGTTATGGACAAAACTGCGTTCTTTACGATGCCGAGCGGCCTGTATGTGGTGAGTGCTGCGGCCGATGGGCTGCGTGCCGGCTGCGTCATCAACACGGCGGTGCAGGTGACGTCCGCGCCGTCGCGCATCTCGGTTGCCGTGAACAAGGAAAATGTCACGTCTGGTGTTATCTCGTCTGCCAAGGCCTTTGCGCTGACCGTGATCGATCAGACGGCCGATATGCTCTACATTGGTAACTTTGGATTCCGTACCAGCAGCGACTATGACAAATTTGCCAAGTACGAGACGCGCGAGACCGCACTGGGCATGCCCTATGTGCCCGAGCACGCGGCGGCCTTGTTTAGCTGCCGTCTGATCGACACCGTGGACGTGGGCACGCATCTGCTGTTTATCGGCGAGGTTGAGGATGCCGAGCGCCTGAGCGACGAGACGCCGCTCACCTACGATTACTACCATAAGGTGCTGAAGGGCAAGACGCCTCCGAAGGCGTCCTCGTATCAAGGCTAGAAATGTTTTAAAAATACTTGCATTATATTATTGAGAATATATACTAATAAGCAAGTACACCAGCAGTCACGTTCGAGAGGAGAACATCATGGCTGAGGAAAAGAAGACGTATAAGTTCGTGTGCATCGTTTGCGGTTATGAGGTTGAGGTCGACACGCCCGAGCTGCCCGAGGATTACGTGTGCCCGGTCTGCGGCGTCGGTCCCGATCAGTTTGAGCTCGTCGAGGAGTAACTCGTAGGCACACGACTTGCAGCAACACATAGCTCTGTCCAAGGGCCCCGGTCGGATATCCCGGCCGGGGCCCTTTTCCTCCGTCCCCAAGGGATCACGGCTGCTGTTAGCCGATTCTGCCTGTCGTGAGTCCGGCCGACCTTTGGTCTTAATCTGTAACATCTAACGGCTCAAAACGGGTCTTCCTGTTACAGATTGAGACAAAAGGTTGGAGCTGAAGAAATGTCTCGATCTGTAACATCTAGAAGTGGAAATTGGGCCCACTTGTTACATATCGAGACAAACCAAAACCGTCCGGCAGAAGATCTCAATCTGTAACATCTAGCAGTCAAAACGGGGTCTACGTGTTACAGATTGAGACAAACGGAGCTGTCCCTCGGAATGATCTCGATCTGTAACATCTAGACATCAAAAGCGTGTCTATCTGTTACAGATCGAGACGTTTGCCTGGGTAGGTGCCCCGCCCCATTACATCCCTGTCAACAGCACGGCGTCGAGAATCGTCACGATGGCACCGATTCCTACGAGCAGCGTGTTGAGCGGGCGCGAGTTGGCGTATTTGCCCATGACGCGGCGTGAGCTGGTGAGCCGTATGAGCACAAAGACCGTAACCGGCAGCTGAAGCGACAGCAGCGCCTGACTCCAAATGAGACCCTCAAAAGGATTCGGGACGACCAAGCACGCCGCCACTGCGCCGACGAAACAAGCCGCCACACCGATCGAGGAATGTCGGTCGTGGATGTCGTATTCCTCGTCGAACATGCCCGCGGTGATGGTGCCCGCCGCCATGCCCGCCGTCACACTACTCGATAGGCCCGCAAACAGCAGTGCCACCGCAAAGATGGTCGAGCTCGCCGGGCCCAAGATGGGGGAGAGCGTGGCCGCTGCGACGGCGAGGTCGTCTACGACAATGCCGTGTGCAAAGAAGGTCGTCGCGGCCAGGATGACCATGGCCGAGTTGATTGCCCAGCCCACGCCCATCGAGAAGAGCGTGTCGAAGAGCTCGTAGCGCAGACGTTCTTCGATAATCTGCTCGCCTTGGCCTTCGAAGTGCATGGATTGGATGACCTCGGAGTGCAGGAAGAGGTTGTGGGGCATAACGACCGCGCCGAGGACACTTACGATAATCGCGGCCGAGCCGGTGGGCATACTGGGTGTGATCCAGCTTGCGGCGGCCTGCGGCCAGTCGACCTTGACCAGCGCAAGCTCGGCCAAAAACGAGAGTCCTACCACGCCTACGAAGGCGATGATCCATCGCTCGGCGCGCTTATAGGAGCTCGTCATGAGCATCGCCATCGATACTGCCGCCACGATGACGCAGCCCGCGCGCACGGGCAGCCCAAAGAGCATTTGAAGGGCAATCGCGCCGCCCAGGACCTCGGCCATGGCGGTGGCGATGGTCGCGAGATAGACACTGGCGAGTACCGTGCGCCCAACGAAGCGGGGGAGGTAGCGTGTCGTGGCCTCGGCAAGACAGGCACCCGTGGCGATACCCAGGTGCGCCGCGTTGTGCTGCAGCACAATGAGCATAATCGTGGACAGCGTGACGATCCACAGCAGCGCGTAGCCAAACTGCGAGCCCGCGGCCATATTGGAGGCCCAGTTGCCCGGGTCGATAAAGCCGACGGTCACGAGCAGCCCGGGGCCGATATGCCGCGCAATGTCTAGGCCTCCGTGACCACCGGTGCGCCGGGAGCCAAAATGATGTTTGAGATGGTTGAGCATGGTGAGCTCCTGCGTGCCGTTTGTT
Organism: uncultured Collinsella sp.; assembly: GCA_958423535.1. Taxonomy (GTDB): domain Bacteria; phylum Actinomycetota; class Coriobacteriia; order Coriobacteriales; family Coriobacteriaceae; genus Collinsella. The sequence goes on along the minus strand of CATZRJ010000012.1, from coordinate 19,299 downwards.
TGACGCCGCAAAGGATACACGTTTTAGGCTTAAAAGTTAACCATGACTAACAAAATTGTTGTATTTGAATAGGATGGTAAAAGGGGGTTGCCGAAATGTCTTGATCTGTAACAACTAGGGATGGAAATTGGGTCTAGGTGTTATAGATCAAGACAGGAAGAAATGGTCCTATGGAAAATCTCGATCTGTAACAGCTGACCGCCAAAACCGGTCCTTCGTGTTACAGATTGAGACATTCGGAACCGTCTCTCGAAAACATCTCAATCTGTAACAGTTAGTCGTCGAAATTGGGTCTTCCTGTTACAGATCGAGATGTTTGAAGCGGCGAGCTTGCAGGCCGAACTTGGGGCCTATGTTGTCGCCCTTGAGGTCGGTGGTGTCCACTCGCAGGGCGCGCGTTACGCAATTGTTTCGAAACGGGTGGGAAACACAACGGGCCGGCGATGCTCCTAGTATGCCTATTCAACTGACTGTCTAATATCTAGGGGAGGATCGCGATGCAGGCAGATTCCGCTCAGCAGCAGGGCCTTTATCGCCCCGAATTCGACCACGATGCGTGTGGCATCGGCGCGCTTGCCGATATCAACGGTGAGCGCCATCACCAGATTCTGGACGATGCGCTGTCCATTCTGGTCAACTTGGAGCACCGCGGTGGCACGGGACTCGAGAAGAACACCGGCGACGGCGCTGGCATCCTATTCCAGGTTCCGCATCACTTTTTCCGTAAAGAGGCTCAAAAGTGCGGCCAGATTCTGCCGGCAGAGGGCGACTATGGCGTGGCCATGCTGTTCTTCCCGCAGGACGACAAGGGCGTAGAGGATGCCCGCCGCGTGTTTGAGGAGGGCTGCGCCGAGGCCGGCGTGCCGCTGCTCTTTTGGCGCGAGGTGCCGGTCGATCCGCACGACCTGGGTGAGACGGCCCGCGCCTGCATGCCCACTATCCTGCAGGCCTTCCTGGGCCGTCCGGACGACACACCCGCCGGTGATGCCTTTGAGCGCCGCCTATATGTGTGCCGCCGCACCATCGAGAAGAAGGCCGACGCTGAGTTTGCTCTGCGCGACAAGATCTTCTATGTGTGCTCTATGAGCTCGCGCACCATCGTGTACAAGGGCATGCTGGTCGCCACGCAGATGCGCCGCTTCTTCATCGATCTTAACGACGCCGCCGTCAAGACGGCCGTGGCGCTCGTCCACTCGCGCTACTCCACCAACACCACGCCCAGCTGGGAGCGCGCGCACCCCAACCGCTTTATCATCCACAACGGTGAGATCAACACCCTCAAGGGCAACGTCAACTGGATCCGCGCCCGCGAGCCCAACCTGTACAGCCCCGTGCTGCAACACGATCTTGAGCGCGTGATGCCCATCATCAACCGCGAGGGTTCCGATTCAGCGATTCTGGACAATGTGCTCGAGTTCCTGGTCATGAACGGTCGCCCGCTTACGCGTGCCGCGTCCATGCTGCTGCCCGAGCCGTGGGACCACAACGACAGCCTGAGTGAGGAGCGCCGCGCCTACGACGCTTACCAGTCCATGCTCATGGAGCCGTGGGATGGCCCGGCGGCCATCGCCTTTACCGACGGGCGCACCCTGGGTGCCGCCCTCGACCGCAACGGCCTGCGTCCCGCCCGCTACTATGTGACGCGCGACGGTCGCTTTATGCTGGCAAGTGAGGTGGGCACCATTGAGGTGAGCCCCGAGAACATCCTGACGAGCGGCTGTCTGGGGCCGGGCCAGATGCTCGAGGTCGACTTTGCCCGTGGCCGCGTCATCTACAACGACGAGCTGCGCGCCCGTTACGCCAAGGAAAAGCCCTACCGTGATTGGATTGCCGAGGAGACGCTGACTGTCGACGCGCTCGATAGGCCTGCCGCGGCAACGCCCGCCGAGGACGCCGAGGTGCCCGCCGCCGTGCGCATGGCCAAGCTCGGGTATCACTGGGATGACGTCGATGAGGTCGTGCGTCCCATGGCCCAGCAGGGCAAGGCGCCACTCGCCTCGATGGGCATCGATGCGCCGCTGGCCTGCCTGTCCAAGAAGACACGCTCCTTCTACGACTATTTCTATCAGCTGTTCGCTCAGGTCACGAACCCGCCCATCGACGCCCTTCGCGAGCATATGGTCACCTCGACCACGCTCTACCTGGGCAACCACGGCAACCTGCTCGAGGATTCCCGCACGGCCTGCCAGCTGGTGCGCTTGGAGCGCCCGTTGCTGATCGAGGAAGAGTTCGACCGCATCTGCGCCATCGACCGCGTGGGCTTTAAGACCCGCCGTTTCCGTGCCGTCTACCGCCGCGATGCTGGCGAAGGCGCGCTGCAGGCCGCGCTCAAGCAGCTTGCAGAGGACGTTGAGGCTGCGGTCCGCGACGGCGTGAACATCGTGGTGTTGAGCGATCGTGCCGCTGCGGGCGAGGTGCCCGTGCCGTCGCTGCTCGCTGTGGGCTGCGTGCACAACCACCTGATCCGCGCCGGCGTGCGTACCTTTGCCGACATCGTGGTGGAGTGCGGCGACGCCGTGTCCCCGCACGACTTTGCGGCACTGGTGGGCTACTCCGCGAGCGGCATCTATCCGTACAACGCACATGCGTGCATCCGCGATCTGGCGGCACGCAGCGACCTGGATGTGACGGCCGAGCAGGGCATCGCCAACTACAACAAGGCTGCGACCGCCGGTATCGTCTCTATCATGTCCAAGATGGGCATCTCCACGGTGCAGAGCTACCATTCGGCGCAGATCTTTGAGGCCGTGGGCTTTACGCCGGAGTTCGTCAACGCGTACTTCGCCGGCACGGTGAGCCGTGTGGGCGGTATGGGTGTCGAGGACGTCGAGCGCGAGCAAAACGAGCGCTACGACGCCGCGCTCGCCATCCTTAAGAGCCCGGCTCCCGATCAGCTACCCACGCTGGGTCTGACCAAGTGGCGCCCGCTTGGCGGCGAGGAACACCTCATCGATCCGCAGACTGTCTACTTGCTGCAGACCGCCTGCCGCGAGGACAGCTACGACACCTTTAAGGAGTACAGCGCCCGCCTGCACCGCACCGGCCGTGCCGTGCGCCTGCGCGACCTGCTGGACTTTGATGCCGGCGGCCGCACCCCGGTGGCACTCGACGAGGTCGAGCCCGCGCTCAACATTGTCCGCCGCTTTAACACCGGTGCCATGTCGTATGGCTCCATCAGCAAAGAGGCACACGAGTGCATGGCCATCGCCATGAACCGCCTGCATGGCCGTTCCAACTCCGGCGAGGGCGGTGAGGATCCGCGTCGCGAGACCCCGCTGGCTAACGGTGACTCCAAGAACTCCGCCATCAAGCAGGTGGCAAGCGCGCGCTTTGGCGTGACGAGCCGCTATCTGTGCAGCGCCTTCGAGATTCAGATCAAGATGGCCCAGGGCGCCAAGCCCGGCGAGGGTGGCCACCTGCCCGGCAAGAAGGTCTACCCCTGGATCGCCGAGGTCCGTCAGTCCACGCCCGGCATCGGCCTGATCTCGCCTCCGCCGCACCACGACATCTACTCCATCGAGGACCTGGCGGAGCTTATCTTCGATCTTAAGAACGCCAACCCCGGTGCGCGCGTGTCAGTCAAGCTGGTCAGCGAGGCCGGCGTCGGCACCATTGCCACCGGTGTGGCCAAGGGTGCCGCCGACAAAATTTTGATCAGCGGCCATAACGGCGGCTCGGGCGCCGCGGCGCGCGATTCCATTTGGCACGCCGGCCTGCCGCTGGAGCTCGGCCTTGCCGAGGCTCAGCAGACGTTGCTGCAAAACGGCCTGCGCTCCCGCGTAGTGCTCGAGGCCGACGGCAAGCTCATGGACGGCACCGATGTTGCCGTCGCCTGCCTGCTGGGTGCCGAGGAGTTTGGCTTTGCGACCATGCCGCTCATCTCCATGGGTTGCCTCATGCAGCGCGACTGCCAGCAGGATACCTGCCCGGCCGGCATCGCTACGCAAAACTGCCGCCTGCGTCACGGCTTCCGCGGCAAGCCCGAGCACGTCGAGCATTTTATGCTCTTTGTTGCCGAGCAGCTGCGCGAGGTCATGGCGAGCCTGGGCTTCCGCACCGTCGACGAAATGGTCGGCCATCCCGAGTGCTTGCGCCAGATCGAGGTCCCGGGCAACCGCAAGGCAAACCTGCTCGATCTGTCGCCCGTGCTGGCGAGCGCGACCTGTGAGTTCGGTGCCTATATCCCGGGTGCCGACGGTCGCCACTTCCTGCCGCAGATGGCCGCGGATAGCGAGCTCGACAAGACGCTCGACTCCACGTTGTTCGTGCCCTATACGGCCGATGCCCGTGCACACCTGCGTCCGATTCGCTTCCGCGCCGATATCGCCAACGTCAACCGCTGCGTGGGCACCATCCTGGGCAACGCGGTGACCAAGGCGCATCCCGAGGGCCTGCCCGCCGGCTCCATCACCATCGATTGCGATGGTTCGGCCGGTCAGAGCTTTGGCGCCTTCCTGCCGCGCGGCATTACGCTCAACGTGTGCGGCGACGCCAACGATTACTTTGGCAAGGGTCTTTCGGGCGGCGAGGTGTCGGTGCGCCCCAACCCGCATGCGACCTACAAGTTCGACGAGAACATTATCGTGGGCAACGTGGCGTTCTTTGGCGCTACGAGCGGCCGCGGCTTTATTAACGGTCTGGCCGGCCAGCGCTTTGGCGTGCGCAACTCCGGCGCCACCGTGGTGGTCGAGGGCTGCGGCAACCATGGCTGCGAGTACATGACGGGCGGTCTGGCGCTCATCCTGGGCGAGGTCGGGCAGAACTTTGCCGCCGGCATGACGGGCGGCGTGGCCTATGTCTTTGACCAATACGGCACGCTCGGCGCCCGCGTGAACCACGAGAGCGTGGAGCTCAAGGCCCCGACGGCCGACGAGCTGGAGCAGATTCGTGCGCTCATCCAGGAGCACGTGGACGCGACGCAGAGCCCGCGCGGCATCAAGCTGCTCTACAGCTTTGAGACGATGAGCAAGCACTTTGTGAAGGTCATTCCGACCGAGTACGAGCGCGTGCTGGCGATTGTCGCTGCGGCCGAAGCCGTGGGCAAGACGCATGCGCAGGGCGAGGAGTTGGCGTTTGACATCGTGACCGGTCGCGCCGACGCTGCGGATGTCGCTCGCTTTGATGTCGCGGGCGGCGCGGCTGGCGCTGCGTCCGTGGCTGCCAGCTCTGTTGCTTCGACCAAGAAGGAGGCGTAAGTGCCATGGGTAAGCCCGGTGCTTTTCTTGATATCGATCGCGTGACCCACGAGCTTCGCCCCGTGGAGGAGCGCAGCCATGATTTTGACCCGCTGTACGTGGAGCTCGATGATGACGCACGTCGCGCCCAGGCGAGCCGCTGCATGATGTGCGGCGTGGCGTTTTGCCAGATGGGCGCAAGCTTTGGCAAGGCACGCCCGAGCGGCTGCCCGCTGCACAACCTGATTCCCGAGTGGAACGAGCTGGTGTACCGCGGCCGCTGGGACGAGGCTGCCGAGCGTCTGTCGCTCACCTCGCCCATGCCCGAGTTCACGAGTCGCGTGTGCCCGGCGCTGTGCGAGGCCGCGTGCAACCTGGGTTCGGTCGATGGCCAGCCCACGACGATCCATGACAACGAGCGTGCGATCAGCGACCACGAGTGGGCAAATGGCGGTCCGCGTCGCTTTGAGCCGGCGGGGGAGGGCGCACCCACGGTTGCCGTGGTGGGTTCTGGCCCGTCTGGCCTGGTGACTGCATGGGAGCTCGCCCGTCGCGGCGCTCGCGTGACGGTGTTTGAGCGCGACGACCGCCCGGGCGGTCTGCTCATGTATGGCATTCCCAACATGAAGCTCGAGAAGTCCGTGGTCGAGCGTCGTGTGGCGCTTATGCGTGAGCTGGGCATTGTGTTTGAGCTGGGCGCCGATGTGACGGACCCTGCAGTGGCAGCCAAGCTCGATGACTTTGACGCTGTCGTGGTGGCTGCTGGTGCCCGTGCCCCGCGCGGGCTTTCGGCTGCGAACATTGACGCTCCCGGCGTGGTGTATGCCGTGGACTATCTGACGGCTTCGACTGTGTCGGTGCTCGATGGCGGCGAGCCCGCGGTGAACGCGCGCGGCCTGGACGTCGTGGTCATTGGCGGCGGCGATACCGGTAACGATTGCGTGGGTACCGCGGTGCGCCAGGGTGCGCGCAGCGTGCGCCAGTTTGAGTTCTTGCCGGCTGCGCCCGATAAGCGCGCGGCGAGCAACCCCTGGCCGCAGTGGCCCAACGTTAAGAAGACCGACTACGGTCAGCAGGAGGCCATCGCTGCCATGGGCGGCGAGATGCGTGCTTGGGGCGTGGATACGCTCGAGGTGCTGCTGGACAAGAAGGGCGCGGCAGCGGGCCTGCGCGTGGTCGACCTGGATTGGTCGGCCGGCAAGCCCGAACGCATTGCGGGCTCCGAGCACGAGGTGCCGGCACAGCTGGTGCTGATCGCCTGCGGCTTTACGGGTCCGGAGCACAGCGTGTTCGAAGCTGTCGGCGTGCCTGTTGCCACGGCGGGCCGCCCGCTGCCCGTGATGGCTTCCGAGGGCTCGCACCTTGCGGCCCGCGTGGATGGCGTTGCTGCGGATGCCGCGCCGGTGTATGTGGCCGGCGACGCCCGCAACGGCAGCTCGCTCGTGGTAAGCGCCATGGCCGATGCCCTCGCCTGCGCTGCCGAGGTCGCCGAGGCCTTGAGGCTGTAAGGTAGTCATTCAAGAGCGTCTCCAACGACTAGTCATTGGGGACGCGCTTTTTTGTCTAGTCGTTGGGGACACTCTTAACGTCTGACTGCTCATTTGCTGACGTGCGGACTCGCGGTACCTTGCTGTTTTCGTGATGGCTGTGGCTGGTAAGCTCAAAATCTCTGCTTATTTGCCTATGTTTAACTGGGGTTTTGTTTCGGTATAACGTATCGGTCAAGCGTTCCGTCAAGTATTCGGTCAGTATCTGGTTTGCAACCCGATGCTCATTTCGCCCGCGCTGGCGGCGACCGCGAGCCCTCCTCGTAAGCTCAAATTGAGGTTCATCAGTTTGAGGAGGATGCCATGGCTGATCATGTTTTGGACCGGGGACGTCTGGCCGAGGCCGTCGGTGACGATATTGCCGACATGGCCCAGTTTTGGATGCTGCGAAAGTTCCAGTTTTTGGAGTCGGCGCGCACACAGTTCGAAGTGATAGTCGATCCATGGCTCAGCTATTGCGAGGAGCCCTCGCAAAACGAAATCATGGCCTATAACATGGCATTTACCGATTGGCTGCTGTTTGAGCGCCCCTATTACCACGGCAAGACGCTGCTTGAGCTGTATGTTGACGAGCCGCCGGCGTCGCTTTCGCCTGCTTCGCTCAGGCGGCTCGAACAGGTGCGCGACACGCACTATTTCTCTCGCTTTGGCATTTTGGATAAGGATCCGGCGACTGGTATGGTCGCGCTGCGCGATACGCGCACCGACCGTCGTTTTGATGTCTACGACCCACATATCGTGCAAAAAGAGCACTGGCGCGAAGGTACGATTGCGGTGCGTATTGCGTGCATCGACGATGTCTGGCTGACGGCGGGGCAGCTCTACCTCTACGACATAGCGCGCCTGAGCGATACGGCGATCGACGGGCCTGGCGCCGTCCATCCGGAAGACCTGGAAGACGGCTTCGATACCTCGTGTATCAGCTTCTTTCTGAGGCTGGTCCGTGACATCATGGGTGCCCAGGGACGGTATGTGAAGTCGCTCAACATCTACGAACAGGAATGGGAGTAGGGGTGCGCTGTCGCAGCGCCGCCGCCTGTCTATTTGTCTCGGTCTGTAACGTCTAGGGACCGTTTGGACCCGTAGTTGTTACAGATCGAGATGAACAGGTGCAGACTCGACTGAATGTCTCGATCTGTAACAACAAGGGGCCGTTTGGCCATCTACCTGTTACAGATCAAGACGTTTTGCTGGAACGACTGAAGCATCGCTGCACTGGTCTGTTTATCCTCACGCTCTTCTCTTCCTCCCGTTAACCGATATGTCCGCAGCAATCCTGTCGCGCTGGGCGATAATGGACAAATGTTCAAGTTAATCGTGAGGGAGGAGCTCGATATGGCGACTGCCGATCGTCCCACGTTGTTTATCAATGCGACCGTCCTGGATGGTTCGGAGCATATGGAGCCGCAGCCCGATATGGCCGTGGCCGTCGAGCGTGGCATCATCACCTGGATGGGACCGAGCGCCGTGGCGCAAGCACCTGCAGGTGCCGAGGTCATCGACCTGGGCGGTGCGTATCTCATGCCGGGTCTCATCAATATGCATGTGCATCTGTGCGGTTCGGGCAAGCCGGTTTCGGCGGGCGATGCGGGCGCGCTGATGAAGAAGCTCGACAATCCCGTGGGGCGCGCCATCGTGCGCCATATCCTCAAGGGCAGCGCTCAGCAGCAGCTGGCAAGCGGCGTGACTACGGTGCGCGGTGCAGGCGACCCGCTGTTTGCCGACATCGCCGTGCGCGATGCTATCGATGCCGGTAAGTATCAGGGTCCGCGTCTGGTGGCACCGGGAACGGGTGTCACGGTGCCGGGTGGCCACGGTGCAGGCCTCTTTGCGCAGGTGGCTAATACTCCCGCAGAGGCAGCCCAGCAGGTGCGCGATCTGTATGCGCACGGTGCCGACGTCATTAAGCTGTTCGTGACGGGCGGCGTGTTCGACGCGACCGAAGTGGGCGAGCCGGGCGTGCTGCGCATGCCGGTCGATGTCGCCGAGGCGGCGTGCAAGGCGGCACACGAGGTCGGCCTTCCGGTCATGGCCCATGTCGAGAGCACCGAAGGTGTGAAGGCCGCGCTTCAGGCCGGCGTCGACACGATTGAGCACGGCGCTCCGATGACCCCCGAGATCCTGGAACTGTACCGCGGCGCCGCGGAAACACAGCTCGAGGGACGCGCACCAAGCGTGACTTGCACGATCAGTCCGGCGCTGCCGTTTGTGTTGCTCGATCCGGAAAAGACCCATTCGACTGACACGCAAAAGAAGAACGGTGACATCGTGTGCTCGGGCATTATCGAGAGCGCTCGTGCGGCGCTGGAAGCCGGTATCAAGGTGGGCCTGGGCACGGACTCGAGCTGCCCGTTCGTGACGCAGTACGACATGTGGCGCGAGGTGGCCTATTTTGCCAAGTACGTGGGCGTGAGCAATGCCTTCGCGCTGCATACGGCCACGCAGGTCAATGCTGAGCTACTGGGCCTGGGTGACGAGACCGGTACGATCGAGTGCGGCAAGGCCGCCGATATCCTAGTGACGCGCAAGAATCCGCTCGATGACCTATGCACTCTGCGTGAACCGATGCATGTGATGTGCCGCGGTGACCTGGTGCGCAAGCTGAAGGTCAAGCGCATCCCCGAGGTCGACACCGAGCTCGACGCGATTATGGCCATGCCGGCAGAAGCCCTGGCAGAGGAGCTCGCTCGCGACGGCGTAGCTTAGGCGCTGGCGCGACGGCTTCATCGAATGATGTCGCCCCATGCAAAAAGCCGAGGTCTCAACACGAGGCCTCGGCTTTTATTTTGTCCTATGGTGTAGCGGCTAGGAGCGCGTTTCCATCTTGGCATGGCACTTGGGGCAGGTGACGCGGATCTTGCCCTTGCCCTTGGGGACGGACAGCATCTGACCGCAGTTAGGGCACTTAAGGTACGCTGTGGTCTTGCGGCCCTTCCACATCTTCTTGGCCGTGCGCTTGGCACGTTCAAAGTCTTCCTTACTGGTGCCGGCCGTGCGCGAGGCGTTGGCAGCTGCAGTCCCGCCGCCCAAGCTGGCGACGAACTTGCCTAGGCCGGGGACGTTTGCGGTCGCCGTGACAAAAGCATCGTTCTCCTTGCGGCGGGCGTCGATGTTTTTGGACAGGCCGCGCAGCACGCCGAGTACGATTACGGCGATGGCGATCCAGCTGAGCCACTGGATGCGGGCCATCGATCCGATCATCGCGATGATAATGCCTGCGAAGCCCAGCACGACGGTGAGTTCGTCGGCGCCGTTGCGACCCTTCATAAAGTCATTCATGCAGAACTGCCTTTCATTTCGCTATGCTGCACGCCTTTATACCCGATTTGGTGCAAAGGGGACAGGTCAATCTGCACCAAGGTGGTGCAAACGTACCCGTCCCCAATGCACCAATTACTTGGAGAGCTTGTCGACGACGCGTTCGATCTCGGCGAGCTTGGCGGCTTTGAGGTCTTCGTCGCCCGATTCGATTGCCGAAGTCACGCAGCCCTCGATATGCGCCTTGAGCACGTCGGCGTTGATGCGGGCGATGAGCGCCTGCGTGGCCATGAGCTGCGTGGAGATGTCGACGCAGTAACGGTCTTCCTCCACCATCCGCAGGATGCCGTCGATTTGCCCGCGCGCCGTCTTGAGCATGCGGGTCACCGATTTATGGTCTGCCATCATGGCGGGTCCTCGTTTCTGGTCGATGGGGTCGAATGCCTCTGGTAGCTGCTACGCTGCGGTCACAGACAGGGTGTGGAACTTCTCGCCGGCGCCCTCGACGGCGGCGGCGAGCTGCTCGGCGGTCACGGTGTCGGCGCACTCCACCTGGACGGTCTGGGTCTCGTGATCGGCGTCGGCGTCGGTCACGCCGGCCACGTTGAGCAGTGCCGTCTCGACAGTAGCGTCGCAGTGGCCGCACATGAGGCCGGAAGTCTTAATTGTGTAACGCATGGGTGTACTCCTTATCGATTGAGATTATCTGACAGTTTAGTCGTGAACAGCGTCATCTTAAAGGTGCACTGAGGTGCCCGAGATTGCCCCGAAAGAGGAGCGAAGCGTACTTGGGTACGCGAGCGACGGTTTGAGGGGCAAGGTCGGGTGTTTCAGCGCGCCGTCTTGGGCTTAAAGCTTCGCAGACGCAGGGCATTGCTTACGACGCACACGCTCGACAGGCTCATGGCCGCAGCACCAAACATCGGCGAGAGCTGCCAGCCGGTGAGCGGGAAGAACACGCCCGCCGCCAGCGGAATGCCGATGCCGTTGTAGAACAGCGCCCAGAACAGGTCCTGCTTGATGTTGCGGATCGTGGCGCGCGAAAGCTCGATGGCGCGGGCGACGTCCATGAGGTCGCTGCGCATGAGCACCACGTCGGCACCCTCCTTGGCGATGTCGGCTCCGGTGCCGATAGCAAGGCCCACGTCGGCGCGCGCCAGGGCGGGGGAGTCGTTGATGCCGTCGCCCACCATGGCGACCTTGCCGCCCGCATCCTGCAGTTCGCGCACGTGGCGTTCCTTGTCGGCGGGCAGGACGTCGGCGATAACCTGCTCGCTGGTGAGTCCCACGCGGCGGGCGATGGCTTCGGCCGTCACGCGGTTGTCGCCGGTGAGCATACGCACATCGACGCCGAGCTTGCGCAATGCGGCAATGGCAGCAGCGCTCGTCTCTTTGACCTCGTCGGCCACGGCGATGGTGCCGACAAGCTCACCGTTCTTGGCAAAGAACAGCGGCGTCTTGCCCTCGGTGGCAAACTGTTCGGCAAGGTCCGTAGGCGCGGCGGCGCCCAACTCGCCCATGAAGCGCACGTTGCCGGCTGCGATGACATTCTGCCCCTCGCGCGCCGTAACGCCTCGTCCAGGCACTGCGGCAAAGTCCTCGACCATGCGCGCCACGATTCCGCGCGCCTCGCACTCGGCGATAATCGCCTCGGCCAGCGGGTGCTCGCTCGAGCGCTCCAGCGCGGCAGCGAGCTTCAGTAACGCTTTTTCGCTCATGGCGGGCGAGCCGTCAGTGCGCGTGGCCACCACGATATCGGTCACGGCAGGCTTGCCGCGGGTGACCGTGCCCGTCTTATCGAGCACCACGGTGCCCACGCTGCGCAGGTTCTCCAGCGCCTCGGCGCTCTTAAACAGAATGCCCATCTCGGCGCCCTTGCCGGTGCCAACCATAATGGCGACGGGCGTGGCCAGGCCCAGCGCGCACGGGCAGCTGATCACCAACACGGCCACGGCGGAGGTGAGCGCCTCGTTTATGCTGCCGGTCAGTGCCATCCACACCGCAAAGGTCACGGCCGAGATCACAAACACCACGGGCACAAACACGCCGGCGACCTTGTCGGCCAGGCGGGCGATGGGCGCCTTGGTGGCGTTGGCGTCCTCGACGAGCTGGATGATCTTGGCGAGCGACGTGTCGGCGCCCACGCGCGTGGCACGGAAGGTAAACGATCCGGTGCGGTTGACCGTGGCGGCGTTGACGGTGTCGCCGGCGGTCTTTTCCACGGGGATGGACTCGCCGGTGAGCGCGCTCTCGTCTACGGCGGAGGCGCCCTCGAGCACCACGCCGTCGACGGGGATGGACTCGCCGGGGCGCACGCGCAGCACCTGGCCGGGTAGAATGGCGTCGACGTCCACAGCGGTCTCGGTGCCGTCATCGGCAACGACGGTCGCAGTCTTGGGTGCCAAGTCGATGAGCGCCTCGATAGCGCCGCCGGTCTTGGACTTGCTGCGCGTCTCGAGATATTTGCCCACGGTGACGAGCGACAGGATGGTGCCGGCGCTCTCAAAATACAGGTTGTCCATGCCCGTCATCATAGCCTCGTGAACCTGCCCGGCGGCCAGCTGGTCAGCCATGATAAACATGGCGTAGAGCGACCAGGCGATCGACGCGGTGGCGCCGACGGCGATTAGGGCGTCCATGGTGGGCACGCCGTGCACGAGTGATTTGAAGCCGTTGATAAAGTACGCGTCGTTGACGTAGACGATGGGGATGAGCAGGACAAGCTCGGTGAGCGCCAACGTCATGCTGTGGGTGTGGTCGGTGAAGACGCTGGGCAGCGGCCAGCCGAGCATGTGCCCCATGCCTATGTAGAACAGCGGAATGAGAAAGATGATTGAGATGATGAGACGGGTGCGCATGGCGGAGGCGGTGGCCTCCAGCTTTTTGGTAGGTGACTCCATATGAGCGGCGCCGGACCTGGCTTGCGCGCTGCCGTTTGGGGCGGCTTCGGTGCCCGTACTGACGGGCGAGGCCGAGTAACCCGCGCGATCGACAGCGGTGCAGATATCGTCGGGGGAGACCTGCGCGGGGTCGTAGTCGACCATCATGGAACCGGCGAGCAGGTTGACCGCGACGCTTTGGACGCCGTCGAGCTTGCTCACGGCGCGGTCCACATGCGCCTGGCAGGCGGCGCACGTCATGCCGCCCACGTCAAACTTATCTTGAGCCATGGCTTCTCCTTTCTGTGGCGTAGCGTTGGAAATGTTAACCTGCCGATACTATACACCCATACCCCCTGGGGGTGTCCAGTACAGAAAGAAATGTATGACATTTCGATACAGATGAGGGCGGCTGCTCAATCGTTGGCAGTCCCTGCCAGACATCTCAATCTGTAACATCTAGCAGGGAAAATGAGCTCTAACTGTTACAGATCGAGATTTTGTTTTGCGAGGTTTGGGTTTGTCTCAATCTGTAACACTAAGACCGGTTTTTGCTGAGCAACTGTTACAGATTGAGACAATCGGCCCAGACCCGCCTCATCCGCCTCGTCATCTGTGGTTTACGTGGGGGCATACGGAGTACGGGTATACTAACCCGCGGCGAATCTGCTCCATCGCTTAGAGCTGCTGCGTCTGGACGGCGCGTGATAGGGCTGCCAAAGCGATCGCCAGCGTACTGAGCAACGTCCTCTCTGTGCGCACCCGTTTTTGTATGTATTAGCGCACTACCAAGCACGCCCGCGCGGCCGTATGCCGTGCCCATTGCGCGTGCAGATAAGGAACAACAACATATGCGTAATTCTGTATCCGACGTCACGGACGCCGAGATTCTGGACGAGACCCGCGAGGCCATGACCCAGGCTGCCTTCGATGCCGCCGATGAGGCAAATGCCGCCCAGGCCGTCGAGTCCGCTACCGAGAGCCTTCCCGCCTTTGACGAGCTGGGCCTTTCCGACGAGATGCTTCGTGCTATCGAGAACCTGGGCTATACAGCGCCCACGCCCGTGCAGGCCGGTTCGATCCCCGTGGTGCTCGAGGGCCGTGACCTGCTTGCCGCCGCTCAGACCGGCACCGGCAAGACGGCCGCCTTTTTGCTGCCGACCATGAACAATCTGGAGCACATCGCTCCTCCCAAACCCGTGCGCGAGCGCGGCGGCCGCAACCGCCGTCGCGGTGCTAAAAAGCCCGAGGGCAACGGCCGCGGCCCCGTGATGCTCGTCATCACCCCTACGCGCGAGCTTGCCCAGCAAATCGACGAGGTCGCGAGCAAGATCGCCGACGTCACCGGCCATGTCGCCGTGACCGTCGTGGGCGGCGTGAGCTACAAGCCGCAGACTGCTGCCCTCAAGTACGGCTGCGACATCCTGGTCGCCACGCCGGGCCGTCTGGTCGATCTGATCGAGCAGGGTGCCTGTCACCTGGACGAGGTTAAGGTCCTGGTGCTCGACGAGGCCGACCGCATGCTCGACATGGGCTTTTTGCCCGCCGTCCGCCGCATTGTGCGCGAGACGCCGGCCGAGCGTCAGACGCTGCTGTTCTCGGCGACCCTCGACGAGGAGGCCGTGGGTGAGATCACCGACCTGGTGAGCGACCCGGCTCGCGTGGAGATCGCACCGGCCACGTCGACCGCCGACACCGTCGATCAGTTTGTGTTCCCGGTGTCCATCGAGGCCAAGAATAACCTGCTGCCCGAGTTCCTCAAAAAGGAAGGCCCGGAGCGCACTATCGTTTTTATGCGCACCAAGCACCGCGCCGACAGCTGCTGCCGTCGCCTGGAGCGCAAGGGTATCAAGGCCGCCGCGATTCACGGCAACCGCAGCCAGGCCCAGCGCGAGCGTGCCCTTTCGGCCTTCCGCGACGGTACCGTCGACGTGCTGGTGGCAACCGACGTGCTTGCCCGCGGCATCGACATCAGCGACGTGCGCTACGTCGTGAACTTTGACGTGCCAGCCGAGCCGACCGACTACATCCACCGTATTGGCCGTACGGGCCGCGCCGGCGAGCTGGGCTGGGCCATTACGTTTGTGACCGAGCAGGACGTGGACGAGTTCTACGAGATCGAGAAGCTCATGGACAAGACCGCCGACATCTACGAGGCCGGCGACCTGCATGTGGGTCCCAACCCGCCTGCGGTTGATCCCGAGCGCGACCCTTCGGCCTTTAAGGTGAAGAAGAAGACCAAGCGCGGCAAGTCCAAGAGCAAGAAGAAGCTTGAGCGGGCACGTCGCGACGGCAAGCGCAACGGCGATGACTATGGCGATGTGGCCGGTCGCTCCAACCGCGGTCGCGACGAGCGTCGCGGCGACGGCGAGCGTCCGAGCCGTCCCAAGCGCGGCGGCAAGACCCGCGTGCGCGAGGGCGTTCAGGCTCGCGTGGACGAGGCTGTGGAGAGCGTGGCCCGCGAGGTGGCTGCCGAGGAGCGCGGCGGTGCTGGTGTCGTTGAGCAGGCCCCGCGCGGCAACCGTGCCGAGCGCCGTGCCAAGCAGTTCCAGGGCGAGGCACACCGCCGTCGTCGTGAGGACGAGGACCGCGGCGGTCGTCGCCGTGTTGAGCGCGAGGACGAGGGCCGTGGCTCGCGTGGCGGCAAGCGTGTCTCGGGCGATCGTCGTCGTTCCGGTCGCAATGACGAGCGCGGTGGCCGTGACGAGCGTCGCGGCGGCGAGGGTCGCGGTGAGCGTGGCGCCCGCAGCGGTGAGTCCCGTGGCGGCAAGCGCTTTGAAGAGCGCGGTGGCCGCGGTGACGAGCGTCGCGAGGGCGCTCGCGCTAATGGCACCCGCAGCGGCGCCGGGCGTTCTGGTGAATCGCGCGATCGTCGCGACCCGCGTGCCAGCCGCGATCGTCGCGATGACTGGCGCAACTACGACGACACCCGCGAGGAGCGTCGCGGCGGCTACCGTGGTGGTCGCGGCGGCAACCAGGCCGGTTCCCGTGGCGGTCGTGCCGGCGGTCGCGATAACCGTGGCAGCTATGGCAACAGCCGTGGCGGCAAGCGCGGCGGCAGCTCCCGTCGCCCCGGTGACGGCGGCGGCAAGCGCAAGTAACACACGCGTCGCGCGGTAAGGCGAGATGAGTTTGGGCCCCGAGCAGACTATGCTCGGGGCCCTTTTTGTGGGCGCAGTTTGAGGTGGGCCGGCCCCCTCACGAAAAAGCACGGAGGCGGTCGCGGCAAGAGATGTGGGTTATCGGCTTAGTTGGAGATTCGCGTATGCGGGGTTCTGGCATAGACGGAGAACGTGAAGCTCCCTACTGACGCACGGTGGCCGCAGTGCCCGGGCGGACACACTCGGGATTCCGCTCGCTGCCTGGCGCCCTTGCTGCCATCTGACTTTCACGCTCGCATTGTTCTGGATGCGGGCGTGTTTTTTCACGGCATGCACGGGTCCCCCGGGGTGCGCCGTGCATTTTCGGGAGTTTTCAGCAAGCCGGGGTGGCTGCATACGCGCCGGAAGCGTCTATTTGATCTCGCGAGATCCCTCGACGGGCGATTTGGGTCGGCAGGCGGCGTACGGCGCGGCGATAGCGCGCGTTTCGCGCCGTGCCGTGCCCCAAAGCGACGCCGGCCGCGCGATGCTCCCGGTTCGCGGCGTCGCCGGCGGGGGTCGCGATGCTGAATACTCCGGTTTTTGCACGGTCCAAGCGGGGGTACGTTGGGACGGGAAGGGGCGCCCCCATCTATTTATGCATGGCACAAGCGAAAATATGCAGGACAATAGGGCGCCATGCGCCGGATGCCCAGATTGGGCGCGCCATACGCCGACGTTCGCCGCGTCCCTTCCGCGCCGTGCGCGAATCAAAAGGCGAGGGCAGTTATGGGCGTGCGGGCGGCCCTGCTGACGGCGGGGTTGCAGCGGAGCTTGCGCTTGCCGTGGGCGATCGCGCGCCCTGGGCGCCGGCGCTCGACGGCCGCATGCTCCTGCTTGCCACGCACGATGCCGCTGACGCTCGGGCCCTCAATATCTCGGACATCATTACGCTCTAAAAGCCATTTCAGACGCTAACTCAACAATAAAATGATTCATTTTCTTCCGTCTCCATGGGATCTGGTATGGTATTCTATCTGCGGGGTAATACTTAGGAATACCTAGTAATACCAACGCCGCAGAAACAAACTCCAGATGCGGGCCAATCGGGTTGTCTTCACAGCCCGTCGCCCAGCCGCGTGGCCCGCATCTATCCGCACCACCGTCGTTTCAAAAAGGAAGCGCCATGGCAGAACACATGACCCCGGTTGTCGCGAAGGTCTTGCCCGAGGAAAAGGCAGCCTTCGCGGCGGCAACCCAGCTCGTGGGCACCACGCCGTCCAACGCCATTCGCATGTTTATCGCCGCGTTCAATCGTTGCGGCACCTTTCCGTTCGACATTTCGCCCAGCGGGGCCTTTGGCACTGCGCCCGATTCTCATCAATAAGTGATCCGTTTTCCTCCGTCCCTATGGGATCAGCTCTCTGCCGAGTTGTGGTAGAACTTGGGAACGGTTTTGAGGAGGTTAGCATGCTCAATGCGATGGCGTGGGCGCTTGCCTGTTTTGGCGTTGTCGCTGCCGATATAGCCCTGAGCGTGGTTCTGTTTTTGGTTCTCGATGCCGTATCGGTGCTGACGGGCTATCCGATCGACAATCTCGATATCCAATGGTTCCAGGCTGCCGCTCAGACGGCGTCGTTTTTGATGGCGCTGCTGTGGTGGCGCTATCTGTGGCCGCGCTCGTTTATGGCGCGCTGGCAGGGCGAGCGCCCGCTTGGCGGGGGAGCGCGTGGGGCGTGGAAACGCATCGCCTGCGTTATCGTGATTGGCCTGGCCTTGCAGGTGGTCGTTGGCTACGTGACCGACGCCGTGCTGTCGCTGTTGCCCGAGGCGGCGGCCGATTACAGCGAGCTTGTCGAGGAAACAGGCATGGGCGACACGAGCTATCTGGCCGTCCTGACCACGGTGCTCGGCGCTCCGTTTTGCGAAGAGCTCCTGGTGCGCGGCATCATCTTTGAGTTTTCGCTCCGAGCGTTTAATCCGCAGTGCCGCCCACTTTGGAAGCGCCGGCGTCGTGCGAACGCGCAGGACGGCGCCATGGTGCCCTGGGCGGCCCCAAGCACGTGGGGTATCGCCGCGGCGATTGTGTTGCAGGCGGCAATCTTCGGTTTTATGCACATGAATTGGGTGCAAGGTTGCTACGCGGGTGCCGCCGGCCTCATCTTTGGCTGGGTGCTCGTGACGACCGGAAAGCTTCGCTATACGATCCTGCTGCATTTTGCCTTTAATGCCGGGTCGTATCTCATGACGTTGCTCTGGTTTGTGAACACGCCGTTCGACGTGGCAATTACGGTCGCTATCGCCGGCGTCATCCTCGTTGAGGCAATGCGCTCGCTGCGCCACGCGTGTGGGATGGACGCAGCGAGCGCGCCGCTGCCCTAGTTGCGGCGACCGCCGCCGTCGGCGCCCTGACGCCCCTGGGCCGCGCGATTGCGCCCGGCAGTGTTTTGCGCGCGCGACATGCCGCTGTGCCCCTTGCTGCCCTTGGGTCCCTTGCCGGCGGCGCCACCGTGCGGCTTGCCGCCCTTCTTGCCGGTGCCGTGTCCGCCGCCAGCAGATGTCTCGCCCGGGCGCGGAGGCACGGGGCGAATCAAGCAATGCTTGGTGTAGCCGATCAGATCGCGGCGACCGGCCTTTTCCAGTGCTTCGCGCACAAGCTTGTAGTTCTCGGGCTTGCGATATTGGATGAGCGCACGCTGCATGGCCTTCTCGTGTGGGTCGCGTGCCACGTAGATCGGCTGCATGGTGCGTGGGTCCACGCCGGTGTAGTACATGCAGGTCGACATGGTGGACGGGGTGGGGTAGAAGTCCTGCACCTGCTCGGGCATGTAGCCCATGTCGCGCACGGCTTCGGCAAGGTCCACAGCTTCCTTCATCGTCGAGCCGGGGTGGCTCGAGATGAGGTACGGCACAACGTACTGCTTGAGTCCGTATTCACGGTTCAAGCGCTCAAATTTGCGACAGAACGCATCGTAGACGGCGCGGCTCGGCTTGCCCATCACGGACAGCACCGCGTCGCTCACGTGCTCGGGTGCTACGCGCAGCTGGCCCGAGACATGGTGCTCCAGCAGTTCGCGCAAAAACTCGTCCGAGGCATCGGCCATGGTGTAGTCGAAGCGGATGCCGCTGCGCACGAAGACCTTCTTGACGCCCGGCAGCTGGCGTAGGTCGCGCAGCAGCTGTGTGTAGCCGCTCTCGTCGACCACCATGTTCTTGCACACGCTTGGCCACAGGCATCGCTTGTTCTTGCATACGCCGTGCTTGAGCTGCTTGTCGCAGGCGGGACGGCTAAAGTTTGCCGTCGGCCCGCCCACGTCGTTGATGTAGCCCTTAAACTCGGGATCGCGCGTGAGCAGCTCGG
>CATZRJ010000011.1 GCA_958423535.1 uncultured Collinsella sp. | reverse complement strand
CCGCACTCACCGGCGAGTCCGTGCCCGTAGAGAAGCACGCCAACGTGATCGAGCTTGCCGCGGGCACCGATGACGTGCCGCTCGGCGATCGCAAGAACATGTGCTACATGGGTTCCACCGTTGTGTACGGCCGTGGCCGCGCCGTCGTGGTCGGCACCGGCATGGATACCGAGATGGGCAAGATTGCCGGTGCCCTGGCCGAGGCCAAGGAAGAGCTTACGCCGCTGCAGGTGAAGCTTGCCGAGCTCAGCCGCATCCTCACCATTATGGTGATCGTCATCTGCGTCGTGATCTTTGGCGTCGATATCCTCCGCCACGGCGTGGGCAACGTCCTTACCGATCCGACTGCCTTGCTCGACACCTTTATGGTCGCCGTTTCGCTCGCCGTCGCCGCCATCCCCGAGGGCCTGGTCGCCGTCGTGACCATCGTGCTGTCGCTTGGCGTGACCAAGATGGCCAAGCGCCAGGCGATTATCCGCAAGCTCTCTGCCGTCGAGACGCTCGGCTGCACGCAGACTATTTGCTCCGACAAGACCGGCACCCTTACCCAAAACAAGATGACCGTCGTCAAGCACGAGCTCGCCGCGCCTAAGGAGAAGTTCCTGGCCGGTATGGCCCTTTGCTCCGATGCCCAGTGGGACGAGGAGCTGGGCGAGGCCGTGGGCGAGCCGACCGAGTGCGCGCTCGTCAACGATGCCGGCAAGGCTGGTCTTACTGGCCTGACTGCCGAGCACCCGCGCGTGGGCGAGGCCCCGTTCGACTCGGGCCGTAAGATGATGTCCGTGGTCGTCGAGACCCTGGATGGCGAGTACGAGCAGTACACCAAGGGCGCACCCGACGTGGTGATTGGCCTGTGCACCCATATCTACGAGGGCGAAAAGGTCGTCCCCCTGACCGAGGAGCGTCGCGCCGAGCTCGTGGCCGCCAACAAGGCCATGGCCGACGAGGCCCTGCGCGTTCTGGCGCTGGCAAGCCGCACCTACACCGAGGTCCCGAGCGACTGCAGCCCCGCTGCGCTCGAGCACGACCTGGTCTTCTGCGGCCTGTCCGGCATGATTGACCCTGTCCGCCCCGAGGTCGCCGACGCCATCCGCGAGGCCCACGACGCCGGTATCCGCACCGTCATGATCACGGGCGACCATATCGACACCGCCGTGGCCATTGCCAAGCAGCTGGGAATCGTCACCGATCGTAGCCATGCCATCACCGGTGCCGACCTCGATCGCATGAGCGACGAGGAACTCGACGCGCACATCGAGGACTACGGCGTGTACGCCCGCGTCCAGCCCGAGCACAAGACCCGCATCGTCGAGGCCTGGAAGTCGCGCGACCAGATCGTGGCCATGACGGGCGATGGCGTCAACGACGCCCCGTCCATCAAGCGCGCCGACATCGGCGTGGGCATGGGCATCACCGGCACCGACGTTACCAAGAACGTTGCCGACATGGTGCTCGCCGACGACAACTTCGCCACCATCATCGGTGCTTGCGAAGAGGGTCGCCGCATCTACGACAATATCCGCAAGGTCATCCAGTTCCTGCTTTCGGCCAACCTTGCCGAGGTGTTCTCGGTGTTTATCGCCACGCTTATCGGCTTTACCATCTTTCAGCCGGTGCAGCTGCTGTGGGTGAACCTGGTCACCGACTGCTTCCCCGCGCTCGCGCTGGGCATGGAGGATGCCGAGGGCGACATCATGAAGCGCAAGCCGCGCAACGCCAAGGACGGCGTCTTTGCCGGCAATATGGGTCTGGACTGCGTAGTCCAGGGCCTGATCATCACCGTGCTGGTGCTGGCGAGCTTCTTTGTGGGCGTGTACTTTGACATGGGCTACATCCACATCGCCGATATGATCGCCGGCAATGCCGACGAGGAAGGCGTGATGATGGCCTTCATCACGCTCAACATGGTCGAAATCTTCCACTGCTTCAATATGCGCAGCCGTCGTGCGTCGCTGTTTAGCATGAAGAAGCAGAACAAGTGGCTATGGGCCTCTGCCGCGCTGGCACTGGTTCTGACGGTGATCGTTACCGTGCAGCCGACGCTTGCCGAGATGTTCTTTGGCCCCGTGACGCTTGAGCTCAAGGGCGTTGTCGCCGCTCTGGGCCTTGCCTTCCTGATCATTCCGCTGATGGAGATCTACAAGGCGATCATGCGCGCGGTCGAGAAAGAGTAGGTCGAAAGGCCATCCCTCCCACCGGCCCGACCGCCTGCGGGGTTTCTTCTTCGCTGGTCCTCGCGCTTCGCGCTGCGGGATCGCTCAGAAGAAACCCCTCTCGGCGGTCGGGCCTTCGGACAACCTCTCGGGACCGTAAGCTGAGGGAAAGTTTGTGAGCCGATCGAGCGTTTGCTCGACCGGCTCTTTTTGATTTAGGGCTTTGCCCGGCCAGCTCTTTTTGATTTAAAATACCTGCTCAGTTGTGATTTGTGGTGCTGGGAGGCGCTTGTGGGCAAGGCTAAGGCTAAGGCGAAGAAAAAGACGACGGGGGCGCGGGCTAAGCGCGATCGTCGTCGGAAGCTTGCGACCGAAGCTCCCGCGTCTGCCGAGGAGCTGCTGGCAAGCGTGCCGGGACTCGACGCGCTACAGGATGTTCCGGCGTTCGACGACCTGCCGATCGATGATGCTCAGCAAGCGGCATTTGACGACTTTTGCGCCCAGGCCGAGGAGCCCGAGCAGATGCAACTTGGTGCCGTGGTGCGCCTGGATCGCGGGTTTCCGCTGGTGGCGACTGCCGACGACACCTTTCGTGCCGAGCATGCCGTGGGGTTTGCCAAATCGCGTGGCGAGGATGAGGTTCTGCTGCCCGCCGTGGGCGACCGCGTGGCAGTGCGTCGTGCGCCCGGGCATGATATGGGCGTGATCGAGTGCGTGCTGCCGCGCCGCACGAGTTTTGAGCGTTGGCGCGGACGCGCTCGCGGCGAGCGTCAGGTGCTTTGCTCCAACGTGGATAGCGTTCTGATCGTGCAGGCGCTCGGCGCCGGCGAGGTGCTGCTCGACCGCGTGGCGCGCTCGCTGGTGTTGGCACTCGACTGCGATGCCGAGCCGGTGGTGGTACTCACCAAGGCCGACCGTTGCGACACCGATGAGCTCGAGCGCGATCTGGACCGCGTGCACCGCTTGGTGGGTCCGGACGTGCGCGTAATCGTGACATCCTCTGCCGAGGGCCGTGGCCTGGACGAGGTTCGCGCCTGCGTTCCCGCCGGGAGCTGCGCCATGATCCTGGGTGAATCGGGTGCCGGCAAGTCGACGCTGCTCAACGCGCTGTTGGGCCACGATACGTTGGCTACCGGCGGTGTGCGTGAGCGCGATGACCAGGGTCGCCACACCACGGTCGCGCGCGTGATGGTGGCATTGCCGGGCGACGCCGGTGTGATCGCCGATGCACCGGGTCTGCGCAGCCTGCCGCTCGTAGGGCATGAGCGGGGCTTGGCGCGTGCGTTTCCCGAGATCGTCGAGGCATCGCGTGCGTGCCGGTTTGGCGACTGCACGCATACCCACGAACCGGGCTGCGCCGTTCGCGAGGCCGAGGACGCCGGGCAGATCGACAGCCTGCGCCTGGAGATGTTCCAAAATCTGGCGTCATCCATGCGTGTGAGTGCTCAGATGCTCGATCCCGACGTTCATCTGTAATTAAATCTATCTATGACAGCCGTCTCCCAACGGTACGGGAGGCGGCTTTTTTGCTGTCGATGCGCCCTTAAACGTGCGTTTTACTGACGTGCTGACCAAAACCTTGCCACGAGCTTGACGGGCCGGTCAGCTTTTGGTCGGCATTTGGTTTGACACTCAAAACCAAGATCGCGATCGCGTCGTTTTGTTGCTTGTCCGCTCGGACAATGGTGGTACGGGCATCTGCCCGGTGCTACCTTGAGAGGAGCGGCCGTGAACAAGAGCAAGCGCATCGCCATCAGTCTGATCGCGGGCGTGCTCGCCGCGCTGCTCTGCATGGTCTACGCGTCATCGATTCGCTCGCAGGCTGAGCGGGCCCAGGCCGAGATGCTGACCAAGTACGGCGGCGATCGCGTCGAGGTGTGCGTCGCGGCGCGCGATATCGATGCGGGCGAGACCCTCGACGAGACCAATGTCATAACCCAGGAATGGCTGGCGAGCCTGCTGCCGCGCGATGCGGCGACCGAGCTGCGCCAGGTGCGCGGCGACGTGACGACCTCGCGCATCCCTAAAAATGCCGTGATTTGTGATGTCTACACCAAGGCCGAAACCCACACGCTCGAGGTGCCCAAAGGCAAGGTTGCCGTTTCGGTAGCGGTCGATGCCGAGCATTCGGTCGGGGGCGCCACGGGCGTGGGCAGCTACGTGGATGTGTACGTGCAAAAGGACGGCGTGACCGATCGGCTGTGCGGTGCGCGCGTGATCGATACCAGCGAAGTGGCCGGCGCCACGCGCGAAGGCAAGATCGAATGGGTGACGCTGGCGGCCGACCCCGAAGACGTTAAGGAATTGCTGGGGGCTTCGGGCAAGGGGACGGTCAGTTTGACGATTCCCGCCACGGTGCGCGGCAAAAAGAGCGGAGGCGACGAGTGATGAAGGTGATCTGGCTTGCATGCTGCGCGTGCGGTGATTACGGATTGCTGCAGCGGGAAGTCGAGGGCCGCGATGCGGGCGCGCAGGTGCTTCGCGTGGGCGACCTGGATGGGCTGGTGTCCATGGCGCGGGCGTTTCCGTCGCGTCGCGGGGCGGCGATTATCGCGGCAGCCCTGTTCGATGCCGAAGACGTGCGAAAGACCGTCGCGCGTCTGACGGCCGAGGGCCGCGTGAGCCGCGTGGTCGTGCTGATAGAGACGCTCGATCCTTCGGATATCGAGGGGCTGTTTCGCGCAGGGGCGACCGAGGTTATCGCTGCGCGCAGCATTTGCGGCAACGGACGCGCGGGCGAGGGGACGGTTGGTTACGACCGGTGTATGACGATTGAGCCCGATGCTTTTGTTGATAGGGAACCCGGGGCGCCTCGCGCTACAAGAGGCCCGCGTGTTGATGATTATGGAAAAGCGGAAGCCGAGCATGGTCGGTGTCCTCGGGATCCCCTTGCATACGATGATGCCGGAGAGCCGGTGCCGTATGGCGAGGAGCTTCTGGCTGTAGATATGGGATACGTGCATGGCGTGAGCCTGGTCGATGAGCTTGACGAGGTTGAGGGGCTTGCCGGGAACGACAATGCTCGTACCGATGCGACCGTGAAGTCCCCAGACTCGGTCTCGCAGGTCGAGCAACCTGCCATGCCGGCTTGGACGCAGCATATGAGCGCTGCCGGGGAGACGGGAACGTTGCCGCCCGTGTCGGCGCCGCCTGCCCCCACGCCGCCGGCGGATGCCGCCGCTCCGTCGCATCGAGCCCCGGTTGTCTGCGCCGTCTCGGGTTCGGGCGGTTGCGGCAAGTCGACGATCGTCGCCGCCATGGCGCACGCGGCGTCGCTGCTGGGCCTGCGTGCCGCCGTGCTCGACTTGGACCTGATGTTTGGAAACCTCTACGACCTGTTGGGTGCCGATGCCCCGCATGACATGGCGACGCTTATCGAGCCATCGGCTGCGGGCGCACTCGCCGAATCGGACATCGTGGCCGCCTCGATGCGCGTGGCCCCGGGCGTTACGCTTTGGGGTCCGGTCGCTGCGCCCGAACAGGCCGAGCTGATGGCACGTCCGGTGGAGCTGCTGCTCAACGTCTTGCGTCGCGAATCCGACGTGGTTCTTGTCGACACCTCGGTCTTTTGGGGTGACGCCGTGGCGGCCGCGGTGGCGGCAAGCGATCGCTGCCTGGTCGTGGGCGATTCATCGGTGTCGTCTGCGACGTCCGCGGCACGCGTTATCGAACTGGCGAGCCGTGTGGGCGTGCCGCGTACGCGCATGAGCGCCGTATTCAACCGGTTTGGCGCGCGCGGTGCCGACGAGGATGTCGCCATGCGCTTTGAGATTACCTGTGCGTTGAGCTCCAAGATCCGCATCGCCGACGGCGGGCAGGACTTGGCGGCGCTCATGGCATTCGGACGTGCTGACGAGGCAGTGGGCCAGACCAGCGCTTTTGCCACCAGCGTGCGCGAAGCCACGCGCGAGATGCTCGTGGAGCTGGGCTGCGCCGTCGGTCCCTGGAGTGATATGGTCACCGACCGCGCGACGCGCACCGAGCGCCCGCGTATCCGTCTTCCCTGGTCGCGCGAGGGTGATTCGCGATGAGTTTGCAAGCAAGGATTAGGGCGGCCGGCGCGGCCGCGGCGGCAGTGCCTGTTGACGCGGGGCGCCACCGTGCCGTCAAGCGCCGCACCAAACGCGCCGTGATGGACCGCATGGGCTATGACGAGGTGGCGCGTATCAGCGCATACATCGATCCGGTGCGCGCCCGCTCGGAATTGCGTCCTGCGGTGGAGGCGGCGCTCAACGTGGAGGAGCCGACCGACCTGGCGACGCCCGAGCGCGAGACCATCATCGATGAGATCCTGGACGACGTGGTGGGCCTGGGCCCACTGCAGCCGCTCATCGAGGACGACACCGTCACCGAGATCATGGTCAACGGCTGCCGATCGGCTTTCTTTGAGCGCGGCGGCGTCTTATATCCCATCGAGCATGCGTTTGAGGATGACGAGCAAATCCGCGTGCTCATCGACCGCATCATCTCGCCGCTGGGCAGGCGTATCGACGAGCGCAGCCCCATCGTCAACGCACGCCTCAAGACGGGTTATCGCGTCAACGCGGTGATCCCGCCCGTGGCGATTGATGGGCCGATCCTCACCATCCGCAAGTTCTCGGACCGCATCTGTTCGCTGGACGAGCTTGTGAGCCTGGGGTCGCTACCGCTTTGGTATGCACAGCTGCTTTCGTGCGCGGTATCGCTGCGCCAGGATTTGGCGGTTGCAGGTGGCACGGGGTCGGGCAAGACCACGCTGCTCAATGCGCTATCGTGCGAGATATCCACCGGCGAGCGCATCGTGACGATCGAGGACTCCGCCGAGCTCAAGTTTGCGCATCACCCGCATGTGGTTCGCCTGGAGGCGCGCGAGGCTTCAATTGAGGGCGAGGGCGCGGTGACAATCCGCGACCTGGTGACCAACGCCCTGCGCATGCGTCCCGACCGTATTGTGGTGGGTGAGGTGCGCGGTGCGGAATGTTGCGACATGCTGCAGGCCATGAACACCGGGCACGATGGGTCGCTCACCACGCTTCATGCGGGCACCGAGCAGGAGACCGTGGTGCGTTTGACGCTGCTTGCGCGCTATGGCATCGATCTGCCGAGCGAGCTTATCGAGGAGCAAATTGCCATGGCGCTCGACGGCATCGTGATGTCCGAGCGCCATGCGGACGGCAGGCGTTTCGTGTCCTCCTATTCGGGAGTGCGACGCGGCGCGTCGGGCGGCGTGGAGCTTGAGCGCTACGTGACGTTCGATGCCGCCACGCGCACCTGGACGCTCGATCGCGAGCCTCCGTTTATCGCAGAGGGCCTGCGCTTGGGAACGCTCACGCAAGAGGAGGTGGACGAATGGAGATCGTTGTGCCCCTCGTCGTAGGGGGCTTGACGGGGCTTTCTGCCGCGGCGGCGTGCGGGGCGGAGCCTCGTGCGCCGCGCGTGCCGCCGGCGGAGCTGACCCGTCATACGCTTGAGTCGGTGGCCGAGAAACTGCCGCGCGAGCTGGTAGAAAACGACCTGCTAAAAAAGACTGCCCGCTCCTGGGCGCCGCTGGTTCCAGCACATCGCCTTGGCCTTGTCATCGAGGATGACGAGGCGCGCCTGGCATGCTTGCTGCTGTCGAGTGGCGTCTGCGGCATTGCCCTGACCATCGTATCGCTGTCGCCTATCGGCTTTGTCCTGGGGCTGCTCGCGCCGTTTGGCGTAGGCGCCGCTCGCGACACCTTCGACCGTCGCCGCGAGCAACACGATGTGGAAGAAGCCATGCCCGAGGCCTTTACGGCACTCTCCATGTCGCTCGCCTCGGGCCATTCGCTCGCCCAGGGCATGAGGTTTGTGGGGGCTCACGCGCAAGAGCCGGTGCATACCGAGTTTTTGCGCGTGGCGGCGGCGATCGACTGCGGCGTCTCGGCGACTGATGCGCTGGATGACCTACTCGACCGTATCGATGCCCCCGGCCTTTCGCTTGTCACCTTGGCGCTCAAGGTGTCGCAGCGAACCGGTGCTCCGCTTGCCGACCTGTTATCCGAGGCGTCGAGCATGGTGGGGGAGCGCATTGAGCTCAAGCGCCGCCTGGACGTCAAGACATCGCAGGCTCGTATGTCGGCACACATGGTCTCGGCGATGCCAGTGGGTATGTGCGCGGTGCTGGCGCTGCTTTCGGCCGACTTTCGCCGTGGCCTTGCAACGCCGGCGGGTGCCGGTGCCGTGGTGTTGGGCCTTGCCCTCAACGCCGTCGCCCTGGTGGTTATCCGGCGCATTATGCGGGTGGAGCTATGAGTGCCCTGGTTGGGGGCGTGGCGTGTCTGTGCGCGCTCAGCGTGTTTATCGTGACGGGGCTCAGTCGTGCGGACGCATGCAAGATCGCCCAGGTCTGCAAATGCGAGGCGCTGCTGGTTGTCGCGGCTGCCCGCTCGGTAACCGATGCCCTGGTAGCACGGTTGAAGGGCATGCTCGGCACGGGTGGTACGGCGCAGGTGTCGCTTGGCGAGGTGTCCGAGATGATCGACGTGGTGCGTCTGGGGCTTTCGGCTGGCCTTTCGTTCGATGCGGCGCTTGAGGTTTTTTGCGCCAATCGCCAATCGACGTTGGCGCTCCGCCTTGAGCAAGCCTGCATGGCGTGGCAGGTGGGCGTGGGGACGCGCGAGGACGAGCTCCTGGTGGCCGCACGCGACCTGGATGTGCGGGCGCTCGAGACCTTTGCCATCACAGCGGGGCAGGCGCTTGCCCTCGGTGCCCCGCTTGCCGAGACGCTGGCGGCTCAAAGTCGTGAGATTCGCGCGGCCCATCGCGCCGCGGTCGAGCGCGAGATCGAGCGCGCGCCGGTCAAGCTGCTGATTCCTACCGGCACGCTCATCTTGCCGGCGTTGCTTCTGTCCATATTGGGCCCGCTGCTGGGAGCAGGCGGGATGATGTAGGGAGGAATACATGAATACGATGACTGACGTTGCTGGCAAGGTCTGGAGCTGGGCGTTTTGCCAGTCAATTCGCGCTCGCCAGCGTGCCGAGGAACTGCTGCGGGAGGAGAGCGCGCAGGGCACCACCGAGTACGCCATCCTGGTCGGTGTGCTCGTGGTGATCGCCATCATTGCCATCGTCGCATTTAAGGGCAAGGTCCAAGATCTATGGAGCGCTATCAGCGAGGGCATCAACAGCCTGTAGAGGGTGCCCGTCCCGTCGGCGCGTTGCTGGTGCTCGCCTGTGCGGTCGTGGCGGTGGCAGTGGCGGTTTGGGGGCTTAACACGGCGCGGCAACAACGTTTAGGGGTTGCCGCGGATGCGGGCTCGGGTTCGGCTGTGGCATCTCAAAAAGTTGATGCGCGAGACGCGGACGATGCGAGTGCCGCCGTCACGACGCAAACGTTCTTGCAAGCACTCGACGAGCGAGCGGGTGCTGCAACGGGTTCATCTGCAAACAATGCCGTCGCTGTTCGTCTCGCATGGTCCGAGTACCGACCGATGACCGAAGCGGCGGCGGATATATTGCGCGCCTATCGCGAAGTGCCCACGGCGCAACTTGCTCTGAGCGGCTATCTCGACATCAAGGGCAACGTGTGGGGCGTCATCGTGCGCGACGGACGCGGCTGGGTCGATATGGTGACGGTTGCCGCGGATGCTGGTGATACTTCGTGTCGCCTGCGCGTGGTCCGCCTGACCCCGCAGACAACGAACTCAAAGGAGGGACTGTGAAATGCATGATGTCCTGTGTGAGGAATCTGCCCAGGGGACGGTCGAATACGCCATCGTCACGGTGGCGCTGCTTTCCATCGTGCTGGCGATCGCTGGGCTTTGGCGTGCCGGTGCCGATGGGCGCTTGGCGGCGCTGGTCGAGCGGGCGGCGTCTCACGGCGTCACCTCGACATCGGTTATCGATGCCGCTGCGGGCGCTAAAGACATCGTGCTGTATTGATGTTGCGCGCGAGGACCGGGCGCAGTCTACGGTCGAGGCGGCGTTCCTGCTGCCGACGTTTCTGACGCTCGTCCTGTTGGCGCTGCAGCCGGTGTGCCTGCTCTATACGCGCGCCGTCATGGAGTCTGCCGCCGCCGAGACCGCGCGGCTCATGACCACGACGACGGTGGGAAATGACGAGGATATTAAGGAGTTCGCCCGCCGCCGTCTTGCCGCGGTTCCCGACGTTTCGATTTTTCATGCCGGCGGGCCCCTGTCGTGGGATATCGAGCTTGGCCGGGCCGGCGCGGGCGGCGTCTCGTCCGTTTCCGTTACCGGTGAGGTTAAACCGCTGCCTGTGATCGGCGCGTTTGCGCAGGCTATGGGTAGTGCAGGCCAAAACGGTTATGTCGAGCTTAAGGTCGACGTCTCGTATCGATCGCGTCCCGAGTGGCTGGAGGGAGACTATGATTCATGGATTGCTGCATGGGATTAAGCGCTGCCTGTTGAAGGTGACGAGGGGGTTGGCGTGCCGTTGCCGACCGCATGCTCGCTGCAAGCGGGGCGGCTTTATGGGTCGAGCCGGGATCGACCTGTTTATCGAAGACGGTGCCTACACCACGCTCTCCTCTGCGGTGGTCATCTTGGTGGTGCTTACGCTACTGTTTTCGTCGACGGCGGCGATATGGAGCATGTCGCGCGCGGGGGACACCCAGGTGGCTGCCGATAGCGGCGCGCTGGCAGGCGCCAATGTGGTGTCGTCCTACCACACGGCTGCGACGGTGGTGGATGCGAGCATTTTGAGTTTGGGGCTGGCGGGGTTTGCTACGATCGGCGCCGGCTTGGTCGCCATTCTTATTCCAGGTGCCGAGCTTGCCGCGGGCGATATGGTCGACACAGGAATCGAGATTATTAAAACGCGCAATAAGTTTGCCAAAAGCGCCTCCAAGGGCCTGCAGAAAATCGAGACGGCTCTGCCGTATCTGGTCGCTGCGCGAGCTACGCAGGCCGTGTCGGCGCAGGATACCGAGGGCGTGACCTATACCGGTACGGCGCTTGCCGTGCCCAGGACGTCCGAGTCGGATTTTGCTGCGCTCGAGGGATCCGAGATTTCGACCGATGCGATTAAAGACACATCGAAAGATCTGGAACGCGCAGCAGATGAGCTGCGGAAAGCCTCGGAGGAGACGGCGAAAGCAAAAGAACGCGCCTGGCTTGCGGATTGCGGCGGGTCGGTTCCGGCTTCGGTCGGTAGCTGTTCATGCATGTGGGAACGCGCGGGGAGCTTGGCAAAGCTCTCAGGTGAGCAGAACCCGCATTATGCCTCGAGCGTTGCGTGGGAGCCACAGGTGGCGCTCGACCGCGCAAAAGCTTACTACCGTCAGCGTCTGGCAGACGAAAAACCTCAGGGTTCAAGCGTCGAGACGAAGGCGGAGTCGGCGGCGCGCAAGGCGTTTTACACCTATGCGAGTACAGAGGTCAATCGTGCATATGTAACCGAGGACGGAGATGAAGTCGCTTCCTATATCCCGCTGTTGCCGCGCAACACTGACGAGGTGCGAGCGACGGAACTCTATACCGATGCGGTGTGGCCAACCAGTGCCAATGATGGCAAAACGTATCTGCATTATGGAACGAGCTGCCCCAACTATAAGAAAGGGACGCCAGGCGGGCTAGCCTCGGTCGCTGCCTATGACGGGCAGGACAAATGCAACAGATGCCATTTTGGTGTTTCGTCGCTCGGCGCCGTTGCAGCGCCTTCGACTTCTATCGAAAACGGCTTCGAGTACCACTTTGATCGATTCAAAGACGCTCTGGAAGACTACGTCGAATGCCGCAACAAAGAGCTTGAGCTCATGCGCCAGACCGAGGACGAGGCTGACCGTGCGGGCAATGCGTTTGACGAGGCCATTAAAGCGCTTTCGGGCGAGCGTCCGCGTATCGCCCCGCCCGGTCGCAACGGCGTGGTTGCCTTTGCGGTTTCGGGTGCCATCTCGAGCCCCGATGAGCTCAACTCTTCGTTTAACACGGCAGTCAGGCTCGGCGATCACGGCGCGATCTCTGCTGCGGTGCTGGCGCCCGATGACGCGACGGCGCAGAACAACGTTCTCTCGCGGTTTTTCTCGACGCTGGAGGAGCGTTCGGGTGGCGTTGCCGGCGTACTCGATGGTGTCATGGATGTTTGGGGACGGCTGCTTGTGGGATACGGAGACATCCAGGGCTCGGCCGACGAGCTTATGGATGAGATGATCGATGGCCTGGGAGGGAACAGTGGCGGGCTGGGCTCCATTGCATCGTGGCTCGGCGATACCGTTTCGGCGTCCGTGGCGGCGCTGGGCTTGGAGCCGTGCGACTTGCGCCTGCGAAAGCCGGTGCTGACCGACACCGCCAATGTCATTAAGAGCCCTGGGTCTGACATCACAGGTCTTTCTAAAGTGCAGGACAAGCTACGAAGTATTCCGCTGGGCGTGACCGACCCCAAGGCACTTTGCGAGGCGTTGGAATATCAAGTCGAGCGCACTATCAGCGGCACGGTGTTCACGCTAGCGGAGATTCCGCTGCCCGGCGGCGGTTCCATCCCACTTACCGTCGATGTTGCCACGCTGGCGGGTGCCCTGGGCGGTGGGTCGTAATGGGTATCCGCAAGCGCCTGCGCGAGGAGCGCGCCCAGGCGACGGTCGAGATGGCCGTGGTCACGCCCGTCCTGCTGGTTCTGGCGCTTATCGTATACAACGTCATGGTCTTTGCCGGTGCGGTCGCGCGCTTCGACCGCGTGGTGCCCGATATCGTGCTGGCGCACGCCGTGGCTCCGAGCGGGGAGGGAGACGACGACTCCATCGATGCCTCCGTGACCGTTCAGGCTCAGATTCAACATGCCATGGAAGGCTATGACCTGCAGATCGAGGTCTCGAGCGAGCAGGGTACGACGACATCGGATGGCGGTCTGCTTTCGCTTTCCGGTACGTTTAGGACCTATACCTGCACCATGCGCTACGAGCCGTGGCCGAGCTCGCTCAGCATCGCCGGCGTTTCGCTGGGGGCACCGGCACAGTTGTCGCACGAGCGCGCAGTGACAGTTGACCCGTGGCGTCCGGGGGTGGTCATGTGACCGCGGTCTCATCCTACATTGCCTACGCGCGGGCGCTCAACAGGCTGGGTTGGACGCCTGCCGAGTTTGTGGTGGCGGAGTCGTTTGCCGTGCGCCTGCGCGGCATGCTGGGACGGTCGCCGATTGCCGCAAACGGGTTGCCGCTCGTCATGGCGTTCCCACGCTGCTCTTCGGTCCACACCTGCTTTATGGCCTACCCCATCGACATTGCCTTTATCGACCGTAGCGGCAACATTCTCGCGCGCTACGAAAACGTCCGCCCCTGGCGCATGTGTTCCTGTCCCGGTGCCTGGGCGGTACTGGAACGCCCTTCAATTCTTGTATCACTCACTGTCTTGCAACGAGTGCCGGCTTGAAGGCCCTGAGCGAAAAACTTCTTGCGGCGGGTTGATGTCTCCAACGTGCTGTTCTATAGGGTCGGACTTGTGGATGACGTCGTGCTCAAAAACTTTTTTCAAATTCTCGGTTGACCGGAGCGCGTCCTTGGTTATACTAATCAAGCCTTGAAACAAGGCACACCTCAAATGGCTGGGTAGCTCAGTTGGTAGAGCAGAGGACTGAAAATCCTCGTGTCAGGGGTTCGATTCCCTTCCCCGCCACCTTGAATTGACTAGGACCTCTGCAAAGGGGTCCTTTTCTTTTATGTAGCCCCCGCATGGAATCGAACCCCGTGAGGGCGCGGAGCTGAGGAAACGCGCAAGCGTTTGCCAGCGTAGCTCGCAAGGCGCGCGAGCGCCGCAGCGGTCCGTCCGCGCAGCGCGCGGACGCGATTCCCTTCCCCGCCACCTTGAATTGACGAGGACCTCTGCAAAGGGGTCCTTTTCTTTTATGTAGGGTTCCGCGTAAAATGCGTCTCAGAATTGGGTTTTAGAGCGGGATGCGCTTTCCGGCGCTTGCTTCCGACGTGCGTGCACATCTCGGCGCACTAGCTCGGGTCCGCCCCAGACATTCCTCCCGCTTTTGCGCCACTTTACAGACCGTTCGGTCGTCTGTCCGCACGCGCGGGTATACTCAAAACGATACTTTTCCTATGCAATACGATGCAGGCTCGACCTGTACGATTCGAAGGGGGCAGTGATGGAGAGGATACTCGGCGTTAATCTCTCTGGCTGGTTTATTCCCGAGCCTTGGGTGACCCCGTCGCTATACGCGGCGACCGGCGCATCCAATGCGGCCGAGCTGCAGGAGGCCATGGGCACCGCCGCCTATAACGAGCGCATGCGCCGTCATTACGAGACGTTTGTGAGTGAGGACGATTTTCGCCGTATGGCGCAGATCGGCCTCAATGCCGTGCGTCTGCCGGTGCCCTGGTATGCTTTTGGCTCGCAGGAGTCCGATGCGTCCTACATCTCGGTTGTCGACTACATCGACCGTGCGATTGAGTGGGCTGCCAAGTACGACATCCGCGTGCTGCTCGACCTGGCAACGGTGCCCGGTGGCCAGGGCGATTCCAACGATTCGCCCACTACGCCAGAGGCTGTTGCCGAGTGGCATTCGTCCACCAATGGCCGTCATGTCGCACTCGACGTGCTCGAGCGCCTGGCCGATCGCTACGGCGAGGCCGAGAGCCTGCTGGGCATTGAGCTGCTGGACACGCCGCAGATGAGCGTCCGCAAGAGCCTCTTTACCATGACGGATGGCATTCCGGCCCACTACCTGCGCAATTTCTATCGCGATGCCTACGAGCTCGTCCGTTCGTATATGCCCGAGGATAAGATCGTCGTCTTCTCGTCGTCGGGGCATCCCAGCGAGTGGAAGCATTTTATGCGCGGCGCCAAGTACAAGAACGTCTACATGGACCTTCACCTGTACCATTACCGCGACGAGTATGCGCTCGACATCACGCGCCCCCGCGGGCTGACGACGGCGATTTCGCGTAACAAGCGCGAGCTTAAAGAAGCGATTTCGACAGGGTTCCCCGTGCTGGTGGGCGAATGGTCGGGCGCGGCGATCTTTGCCAACTCGTCGGTTACGCCCGAGGGCCGCAATGCCTACGAGCGCGTGTTTATTGCCAACCAGCTGGCTTCGTTTGCGCCGGCTGCCGGTTGGTTCTTCCAAACGTGGAAGACCGAGAAGCGCATTGCAGCATGGGACGCCCGCGCGGCGCTCGGTACGCTCGAGCGCGGCATGATTGAATAGGTTGATATGACGCAAAACAGCGCCCATACGGGCAAACTCTATGTGGTCGGCACGCCCATCGGCAACTTGGGTGACCTGTCCCCGCGCGTTGGCGAGGCCTTTGCCGCCGCCGATGCCATTTGCTGCGAAGACACGCGTGTGACGTCAAAGCTGCTGATGCACCTGGGCATTTCCAAGCCGCTTGTCCGTTGCGACGAGAATGTGATTGCCAGCCGCGCCGCCGGCCTGGTCGACCGTCTACTGGCGGGGGAGACCCTCGCCTTTGCCTCGGACGCCGGCATGCCGAGCGTGTCCGATCCCGGCCAGGCGCTGGTCGAGGCGGCGCGTGAGGCCGATGTGCCCGTCGAAGTTATTCCTGGGCCCTCTGCTTGCGTCACGGCACTCGTTTCGTCCGGCATTCCCTGCGAGCATTTTTTCTTCGAGGGCTTTTTGGGCCGAAAGCACGGCGACCGTGTGCGCCGTTTGCAGCGCCTTGCCGTGGTGCCCGGCGCACTCATCTTCTACGAGTCTCCACATCGCATCGTGGCGACGCTCGAGGCCGTGACAGAGGTCTTTCCCCAGCGTGAGGTTGCCGTCTGCCGCGAACTCACCAAGCTGCACGAGGAAGTCTTGCGCGGACCCGCCGCCCAGCTTGCCGAGGAGCTGCGTGCTCGCGGCGAGGTAAAGGGCGAGATTGCGCTGATCATCGCGCCGCCGAGCGAGGATGAGGAGGCCGGCATCGTGCCGGTTGGCGCCGCGGCAGCGGATCCCGACGAGGCCCTGCGCGAGGATATCCGCGCCGCGCTTGAGGAGGGGGAGCCCGCCTCTGCGGTGGCCAAGCGCCTGTCTCAGAAGTATTCGCGCCGCAAGCGCGATGTCTATGCCATGGTGCTCGATATGCAATAGATGGAGGATATCCAGCCCTTGCGCTAGAATCATCCCCTGTATGCAACGTTTTTCTGGAGGACAAACCCCATGGATCAAAGCAAACCTTCGTTCTTTATCACGACGCCCATCTACTACGTCAACGCCGATCCGCACCTGGGCACGGCTTATTCCACCATCATCGCCGATGTTCAGGCTCGCTATCGCCGCTCCGCCGGCTATAACGTCAAGTTCCTGACCGGCATGGACGAGCACGGCGAGAAGGTCGCCGAGGCCGCAGCCAAGCATGGCATGACGCCGCAGGAGTGGACCGACAGCCAGGCCCCGCACTTCAAGGAGCTTTGGAACAAGCTCGAGATTTCCAACGACGACTTCATCCGCACCACCGAGCCGCGCCAGCATCATGCCGTGCAGTACCTGTGGGAGCGCATGAAGGAGTCCGGTTACCTGTATAAGGGCAGCTACGACGGCTGGTATTGCGTGCCTGACGAGACCTACTTCACCGATACGCAGGTCCAGAAGGGCGACGAGGAGTACGGCAGCGTCGGCCAGCACCTGTGCCCCGACTGCCACCGTCCGCTTGAGCGCGTGCAGGAGGAGTCCTACTTCTTTAAGCTTTCCGCCTTCCAGGACAAGCTGCTCAAGCTTTACGACGAGCACCCCGACTTTGTCGAGCCTGCGTTCCGCATGAACGAGGTGCGCAGCTTTGTCGAGGGCGGCCTTAACGACCTTTCCGTGAGCCGCACGAGCTTTGACTGGGGCATTCAGGTCCCGTTTGACGAGGGCCACGTGACCTACGTGTGGTTCGATGCGCTGCTCAACTATATGACGGCCGTCGGCTACGGCGTCGACACCGACGAGGCGCGTGCCGAGCTGGCCTATCGTTGGCCCGCGCAGTTCCACATCGTGGGTAAGGACATCATCCGCTTCCACTGCGTCATTTGGCCCGCCATGCTCATGGCCATCGGCGAGGCCCTGCCCGAGCACGTCTTTGCCCACGGCTTCCTGACCGTGCGCAATGCCGAGACCGGCAAGGCCGAGAAGATGTCCAAGAGCCGCGGCAACGCCATCGCTCCGCAGGACGTTATCGACATGTTGGGCGTCGAGGGCTATCGCTATTACTTTATGACCGACGTGGTGCCCGGCACCGACGGTGCCATCAGCTTCGAGCGCATGGAGCAGGTCTACAACGCCGACCTGGCCAACAGCTGGGGCAACCTTATCTCGCGTTCGCTCAACATGAGCGGCAAGTACTTTGACGGTTGCGCGCCCGCCAAGCCCGCATCGTTCGATGCGTTCGACAACCCGCTGGCAAAGATCGCCGATGGTCTGGTCGAGCGCTACATGGCCAAGATGGACGTGCTCGATTACGGTGGAGCCAAGGACGAGGTCATGGAGCTCATCCATGCCGCCAACCACTACATCGAGGACTCCGAGCCCTGGGCGCTTGCCAAGGACGAGACCAAGGCTGACGAGCTGGCATTTGTGATCTACAACCTGCTCGAGGCTATCCGCATTGCCGCTCACCTGCTGATGCCGCTCATGCCCCAGACTTCTGCCGAGGCCCTGCGCCGCCTGTCGTGCGAGGACGAGGCCGCGAGCGACGACCTCAAGGGCATTTGCGCTTGGGGCTTGCTTGCCGGTGGTCAGCCCGTCGAGAAGGGCGAGCCGCTGTTCCCGCGTCTGGGCTAAGCCGCCGCGCGCCATATCGGCAATTTGCTGTTTAGATGTAAGGGCATGGCCGCAACGGTCCATGCCCTTTTGTTTCAAGACGCCGCCACCATGCTAAGGAGGCAACTATGACAACTTCGCCTTTGGCAAACCCCACGGCAACAAGGGAGCTGCTGGAGGAGTTTGGCCTTGCGACCAAGCATCGCCTGGGCCAGAACTTCCTGATCGACAACCATGTAATTGAGCGCATTTGCGAGCTTTCCGAGCTTGCGGGCGATGAGCGCGTGCTCGAGGTCGGTCCGGGCGTTGGTACGCTCACGCTTGCGTTGCTGCAGGAGGCGGCGTGCGTCACGTCAATCGAGGCAGATCCCGAGCTCGAGCCGGTGCTCGATGCTCACGCCGCCGACTACGCCAACTTCCGCTTTATCATGGGCGACGCGCTCAGAGTGACGCCGGGGCAGATTGAGCAGGCCGCAGGCGGTGAGCCGACGGTATTTGTTGCGAACCTGCCCTATAACGTGGCGGCGACGATTATCCTGCAGTTCTTCCAGACGATGCCTGCGCTCAAGCGCGCCGTCGTCATGGTTCAAAAGGAGGTTGCCGATCGCATTGCCGCAGTGCCGGGCAACAAGACCTATGGCGGCTATACGGCAAAGCTCGGCCTGTATGCGCAGGTGACGGGTCGCTTTGAGGTGCCGCCGCGTTGCTTTATGCCGGCGCCGCACGTAGATTCGGCCGTCGTGCGTATCGACCGTGTTGACGGCGTGGTGCCCGAAGGACTCGATCGCGAGTTTGTGGCCCGCGTAATTGACGCTGCGTTTGCTCAGCGTCGCAAGACCATCCGCAATTCCATGAGCGCCAACGGCTTTGCCAAGGACGTGCTCGATGCCGCCTTTGAGACTTGCGGTATCGCACCCACCACGCGCGCCGAGACGCTCGATGTTGCCGACTTTGTCCGTCTGGCCCGGGAGCTAATCCATGACGCCTAATGCCGAACGCGTGACGTTTACCAAGAAAAAGAAGACGGTTGCTTGTCCCGTGCCCTTGGCACCGCTTGCCGACACACATGCGCATCTGCTTTCGTTCTGGGGCAAGGATGTGCCCGAGACGCTCCTGCGCGCCAAGGCTGCGGGCGTCGACCTGCTGGTGACGATGCTCGACCCCATCGCCGACAAGCGCAGCGTGACGGACTATAGCGACTGGCTCGTGCGCGAAATTCTGCCGATGCGGGATATTCCGCAGATCAAGTATCTCGCTGGCGTTCACCCCTATGGCGCGCCGGATTATACCGACGACATTCACGCGCAGGTTGTTGCTGCGCTCGATGACCCTTTGTGCGCTGGTATCGGCGAGATCGGTCTGGACTACCACATGGATTACGACGACGATATTGCGCCGGCGCCCCACAGCGTGCAGATCGACTGTATGGCGCGCCAACTCGAAGTTGCCGTGCGCCGCAATGTGCCGGTGGAGCTGCACCTGCGGCACGAGGACTCGGATGGGGAGCGCACCTCGCACGTGGATGCGTACAACGTGCTGCGCGAGGTGGGCGTGCCTCAGGCCGGTTGCGTGCTGCACTGCTTTGGCGAAGATCGCGCCACAATGGAGCGCTTTGTGGGTTTGGGCTGCTATATCGCCTATGGCGGCGCGGCCACCTTTAAGCGCAACGACGACGTGCGCGAGGCATTTGCGGCGACCCCGCTCGATCGCATTTTGTTCGAGACGGATTGCCCGTATATGGCGCCGGAGCCGATTCGCGGTCTTGAGTGCGAGCCGGCAATGATTTCCATCACGGCAAACACGCTAGTCAATGACCGTGTCGATCGTACCGGTGAGGATCCTGAAGCGATTGCGCAGGCCGCCTGGGAAAATGCTCGCAAACTTTTTCAAAAATAGTTCTTGCGTTCGCGATGGCGCTCCGTTATTCTAATTCCTGCACGCGGGCGTGGCGGAATTGGCAGACGCGTACGGTTCAGGTCCGTATGGGGGCAACCCCATGAAGGTTCAAGTCCTTTCGCCCGCACCATTAA
Source organism: uncultured Collinsella sp. (assembly GCA_958423535.1). GTDB lineage: Bacteria > Actinomycetota > Coriobacteriia > Coriobacteriales > Coriobacteriaceae > Collinsella. Next base: position 22,017 of record CATZRJ010000011.1, on the reverse strand, counting down.
ATGAAAGAGCTCCCAGCAATGGGGGCTTTTTTGTTATGGGCCCATCGCAGGGACTTGAACCTGTGAAGGAGCGAGCGTAAAGAAAACGCGGAGCGTTTTTAGCGAGCTGGCGAGGACGCCGGCAGGCGGGCGAAGCCGGTGCGGATCCGCGAAGCGGATACGCGGACGTCCTTTCGCCCGCACCATTGAATGAAAGAGCTCCCAGCAATGGGAGCTTTTTTGTTATGGGCCTCCTGTTGGTGTCACGTGGCTGCTTCGTGCGGGTATCCTAGTGCCAACGTGTGCCTATCAGAGGAGAGACCATGCTGTTGTCCGGTATCATTGCCGCCCTTACGAGCCTTCTGCTTCCCATCATCATTTTGCTGCTACTGCTTCCTAACGCCTGCTATGTCGTTGAACAACAGCATGCCGTGATCATCGAGCGTCTGGGCAAGTTTAACCGCATCGTCAACGCGGGCTTCCACATGAAGGTGCCCGTGATCGACCGCAAGGCCGCCACGGTGAGCCTGCGCACCATGAAAAACGGTTTTGGCATCGACGTTAAGACCCAGGACAACGTGACCATCGGCCTTGAGGTCTCTGCTCAGTACCACGTGAGCTATGACATGGGCGCCGGCCCGGCAGATTCGGGTATCTACAAGAGCTACTACATGCTGCAGGAGCCCGTCGACCAGATGCGCGATTTCATCACCGATGCCCTACGCTCTTCTATCCCTGTCTACACGCTCGATGAGGTCTTTGCCAAGAAGGATGACATCGCCAAGGACGTCAACGCCACTGTGTCCGAGCAGATGGCTGCCTACGGGTTCACTCTCGTATCGACGCTCATCACCAAGATCGCGCTGCCGACCGAGGTCGAGAACTCCATGAACGACATCAATGCCGCCCAGCGCAAGCGCGCTGCTGCGCAGGAGCTCGCCGAGGCCGACCGCATCAAGCGCGTCACCGAGGCGACCGCCGAGGCCGAGGCGATGGAAAAGGCGGGCGAAGGCATCGCTAACCAGCGCAAGGCCATCGCGCTGGGCATCAAGGATTCGCTCGAGATCATCCAGGAGACGGGTGTCGGCAACGACGAGGCCAACCAGCTGTTCATGTTTACGCAGTGGTCCGAGATGATGACGGAGTTCGCTCGTACGGGTAAAACCTCGACGGTCGTGCTGCCGAGCGATTTCTCGCAGTCGGCCTCGATGTTCGAGCAGATGCTGACTGCCGGCAAAGTTCAAAACGATTCGAAGGAGTAGACGCGCGTGAAATACACCGTTGTATGCGTCGGTAAGCTCAAAGAGCGTTTTTGGAAGGATGCCTGCGCTGAGTACACCAAGCGCCTAGGTGCCTATGCCAAGGTGGATATCCGCGAGGTGGCCGATATCGACCCGGCTAAGGCGGGCGGCGTGGATGCCGCGCGCGACAAGGAGGGGGCGGCGATTCTTGCAACCCTGCCGCCTCGAGCGCATGTGATCTTGCTGGCCATTGAGGGCAAAGAGCGCTCAAGCGAGGAGCTTTCGGCGCGGCTCGATGATCTTATGCTGCGTGGTAACAGCGACATCGCCTTTGTGATTGGCGGATCGGACGGCGTGAGCGATGATGTGCGCGCACGAGCCGACGAGATGCTCAGCTTTGGACGCATTACCTTGCCGCATAACTTGGCGCGCGTGGTGCTGCTGGAGCAAATCTACCGCGCCTGCAAGATCAGCCGTGGCGAGCCGTATCACAAATAGGTCGGCAATACGAAACAATGCCGTGGGACAATAGCCTTCGTTTTGAAGAACGTGTCTGAAAGGACTATGAGATATGAAGATTGGATTTGTCGGCTTTGGCAATATGGCGAGCGCTATGGCCGATGGCTGGATCGCCGCCGGTGTGGCTGCGAGCGATATGTGCGCCTGCGCGGGCCACTACGACGCCTTGGTTGAGCGCTGTGAGGCGCGTGGGATGGTTGCCTGTCGTGATGCGGCGGAGGTTGTCGCCGCATCCGATATCGTGGTTGCTGCGGTCAAGCCATACATGATCGAGAAGGTCTTCGCTCCGCTCAAAGACACCCTTGCTGACAAGGTTGTCCTTTCGGTCGCCTGGACTTGGGATAGTGCCAAGTGGGAACAGGTCCTGCCGGGTGTCGCGCACATCTCGACGGTGCCCAACACACCGGTTTCGGTGGGCGAAGGCGTCATCGCCTGCGAGAAGTCCTCTACACTCAACGACGAGCAGCGTGCCGTGGTGCTCGACCTGCTCGGTAAGCTTGGCACCGTCGTCGAGCTCGACACGAGCCTGCTGTTTGTGGGCGGCACCGTGGGCGGTTGCGCCCCGGCATTTGTTGCCATGGCGATTGAGGCCCTCGGCGACGCGGCCGTCAAGCACGGCATTCCGCGCGCCGATGCCTATCGCATTGTGAGCCAGATGGTGCTGGGCACGGCAAAGCTGCAGCTTGCGACTGGTCAGCATCCTGCGGCGATGAAGGATGCCGTATGCTCGCCCGGCGGTGCCACCATCAAGGGCGTCGTCGCGCTTGAGGACGCCGGCATGCGCAGCGCCCTGGTCAAGGCCATCGACGCCACCCTCCAGTAAAACCCGCCATTTAGGGACAGGTTTATTTTGGCAGGTTTTTCCTGCGGCTTTATCTCTATAGCAAAAAGCGCCCCGCAACTGGCTCAATTCCAGTTGCGGGGCGATTGCGTTTGCCCAGATAAAACCGACCAAAATAAACCTGTCCCTTTTTGGCAGGTTAGTCCCAGAAGCTGTCTTCCTCATCCTCGGACTTGGGTCCGCGGTCGACATACATCTTATGGGTGCGCTTCTCCATTACAAAGGCAAGAATCGCAAACAGTAGGATGCCGCCGGCGAAAAGGATGGCAAAACCGGTGCGGGTGCCAAACAAAAAGGAAAAAACTGCGTCCATTGGGTGCCTTCTTGCGTAGTTGAGTTGGGTCGTAAACGCTCATAAGTATATACTTGCCCATACATGTACAAGGTTGCAACCTAAATGGAATGTATATCGCCGGAGGATCTAATGCTTGATATCAAGTTTGTTCGCGAGAACCCCGATGCCATCGATACCGCCATGGCAAATCGCCAGACGTCTTGGGATCGCGAGAAGTTCTTTGAACTCGACGACGAGCGCCGTGCCGTCATCACCGAGGTCGAGGAGCTCCAGGCCACGCGTAACGCCGAGTCCAAGAAGATTGGCGCCCTGATGAAGGAGGGCAAGAAGGACGAGGCCGAGGCCGCCAAGGAGGCCGTGCGCGCCGTCAACGAGAAGATTGACGGTCTGGCCGAGCGCCGTACCGCTCTTGAGCAGGAGCAGTACGACTTCATGTCTCACCTGCCCAACATTCCGTGCGAGGCTACCCCGTACGGTAAGGACGAGGACGAGAACATCGAGCGTCGCCGCTGGGGCACTCCGCGCGAGTTCGACTTCGACTTTAAGCCGCACTGGGATCTGGGCACCGATCTGGACATCCTCGACTTCGAGCGTGGCAACAAGCTCTCCGGCAGCCGCTTCACCGTTCTCGGTGGCGCCGGCGCCCGTCTTGAGCGCGCCCTCATCAACTTCTTCCTGGACACGCACACCAGCCGTGGCTTTAAGGAGTGGTGGCCGCCCATCGTCGTCAAGCGTCAGACCATGTTTGGCACGGGTCAGCTGCCCAAGTTCGAGGACGACGCCTATCACGTCTCGGGTGATAACTTCCTGATTCCCACCGCCGAGGTCGTGCTTACCAACCTGCACGCCGGCGAGGTTCTCGACGCCGACACCTTGCCGCGCCGCTACACCGCCTTCACCCCCTGCTTCCGCGAGGAGGCCGGCTCCGCTGGTCGCGACACCCGCGGCATCATCCGCCAGCACGAGTTTGACAAGGTCGAGATGGTCAAGTTTGCCAAGCCGGAGGAGTCCGACGAGGAGCTCGAGAGCATGACCGCCGAGGCCGAGTTCCTGCTTCAGCAGCTGGGCCTTCCGTATCGCGTGATTAGCCTGTGCACCGGCGACCTGGGCTTCTCTGCCCGTCAGACCTACGACATCGAGGTCTGGCTGCCGAGCTACAACGCCTACAAGGAGATTAGCTCCTGCTCCAACTGCGGCGACTTCCAGGCCCGTCGCGCCAACATCAAGTATCGCGACCCCGAGAACTTCAAGGGCTCGCGCTACCTGCACACCCTCAACGGTTCCGGCCTGCCGGCTGGCCGCACCATGGCCGCCATCCTGGAGAACTACCAGAACGCCGACGGCACCATCACGATCCCTGAGGTTCTTCGTCCTTACATGGGCGGCCTCGAGAAGATCGAGCCGGTCGCGTAGGTTGCCTGCATAAGCGATTTGCGAGGGCGCTCCTTTTTGGGGCGCCCTTTTTGTGCGCAAAGCCTTACCATATCGTGCGGACAGCTCAATAGAAAACACACGAACAAACGTTCTGTATACAGCCATCTACCTGCTATGCTTTTGTTAAATTGAAGCGAGAGGAAGGGGATGCGATGGAGCTGTTTGATGAACGGGTAGTTTTGTTTGAGAGCGATGAAGGTGGGGAGCACCTACTAGTTACGTGTGAGCCATCGGGTATGGGTGGTTTGGTGGTGCGGCAGACGAGCGAGGGTCCGTTAACCCAATGGTGCTTTGAGGAGTCGCTGCATGTAGTTGAGACCTTTGTGACGCACGAGGGGCTTGTGGCGCTTGAGCAGTTCTATGGAGTTGGGACTTCTAACCAGGTAGCGCGCATGCTGAGCATCTCGTTTGCCGATTATGACTGCGCCCAGCGGGTGCGTTCGCTTTTGAGGGAACTCGGTGCCGGGTTCGATGTGGTTGAAAAACCGATTGATCGCATTGGGGATGTTGGCGCATGCGGAGCTGCGTGAGGAGCATATTCTCAAAAAGTTTGAGATTGTGCTTGACTCTAACTAACTAAAGTGGTTTTATATGTCTTGCGCTGCGGCGTTACCTCAGCTGGATAGAGGGTCTGACTACGAATCAGAACGTCATAGGTTCGAATCCTATACGCCGCACCAATCGAACTTGAAGCCTCCGGCAACGGGGGCTTTTCTTTTATGGCAACACCGCATGGATTCGAACCTCGGTCGAGGCGCGAGCGTAAAGAAAACGCGAAGCGTTTTTAGCGAGCGGGCGAGCACGCCGGCAGGCGGGCGAAGCCGGCGCGGATCCGCGAAGCGGATGCGCGGAATCCTATACGCCGCACCAATCGAACTTGAAGCCTCCGGCAACGGGGGCTTTTCTTTTATGGCAACACCGCATGGATTCGAACCTCGGTCGAGGCACGAACGGTTTAATCACTACTTCGTAAAATTTTTTCAAATTATCGCTTGACCCATCGGGGGCTCGCGTGCATAATAATCCGTGCGTTGCGGCGTTACCTCAGCTGGATAGAGGGTCTGACTACGAATCAGAACGTCATAGGTTCGAATCCTATACGCCGCACCAATTGATCTTGAAGCTCCCGGCAACGGGGGCTTTTCTTATATGGGAGCATTGCGGAGATTCGAACCTCGGTCGAGGCGCGAGCGTGAAGCGGACGCGGAGCGTCCGTAGCGAGCGGGCGAGCGCGCCGGCAGGCGGGCGAAGCCGGTGCGGATCCGCGCAGCGGATGCGCGGAATCCTATACGCCGCACCAATTGATCTTGAAGCTCCCGGCAACGGGGGCTTTTCTTATATCGCGATGCGTCGAAGATCGCGCCAAGTGTCCCAAATGAGTAAAAATCAAATTCAATAACTTTTTTTGAAAAAATGCTTGACCATTATTCAGTCCCTGTGCATAATAATCAACAAGTCGCGGCGTTACCTCAGCTGGATAGAGGGTCTGACTACGAATCAGAACGTCATAGGTTCGAATCCTATACGCCGCACCACTTGAGCTTGAAGCCTCCGGAAACGGGGGCTTTTCTTTTATGGCAACCATGCATGGATTCGAACCTCGGTCGAGGCGCGAGCGTGAAGCGGACGCGGAGCGTCCGTAGCGAGCGGGCGAGCGCGCCGGCAGGCGGGCGAAGCCGGTGCGGATCCGCGAAGCGGATGCGCGGAATCCTATACGCCGCACCATTTGAACTTGAAGCCTCCGGAAACGGGGGCTTTTCTTTTTGACAACCATGCATGGATTCGAACCTCGGTCGAGGCGCGAGCGTGAAGCGGACTATTTCTTATCGACTCGTGTAAGATTCCGAGTAGGTGTCGCGGCCCATCCGCGACCGCTCCTTCTCTAGACGACCGATCAGGGTGATATTTCGTGGCAGAGCGTCCGACATACAAGCTCAGGTTTTTCGACCCCAAAAAGCGTTTTCCATCGATGCCCGAGCAGCCTGCGGGGCGCTCGTATGGTGTTGTCTGGAAAGTCTTTGGCGAGGATCCTAAAGAGTCGTGCTACGTCGTCGAATTCGTCGGCAAAAGCCACATATCGCTCTTGGGCTACGTGAGCGTGTCGGGCAAGGTTTATAAGGTTGACCGCCCTGTTCGGGAAGCACCGTTGCCCGAGGACCCCGACATGGAGCTGGTCCTTCACGAGTCCGATTCCAGTATTGGCGAGATTATGGTGAGGGAGGCCAACGGAGCAATGCGCGCGTGTGCGCGAACTGCCGGCTCTCCCGAAGGCCCCATGCGCGAGCAGTCCGACCTCGAGACATGGAATTCGACTCGCGCCCTTCCTTACGGCGAGTTTATGGCCTCGATGTTCTTGCGCTACGTGATATTTGCCAACTCCGAAAGCACTATTGCGAACACGGCGGGCGTCGACGGTCTCGATGCAGACATGCAAAACGTTGTCGACAAGATCAAACTCGTAAAGTTGCCCGAGCCGGTCGAGGTGTTTTTGGGCTTTGACACGGCGCCGCTCCCCGATGCTATCGAGACGCTGCTTTACCGTGTTGACCATGCCGAGAATCCGAGCGGTATCGAGCGTTATGCCGCCGCCCTGATGAGCGAGATTGACTTGCCCCGCCTGCGCACCATTGCTGCCAAGTCCGAAATGAGCCTAGCGCGCATCGACCGCTCAAAGCTTTTCTATCTCAATTTTGATCGTAGTCTGCTGGACCAGGACGAGATTGACATGCTGCTTGCCGTCGAGTGCCATCTCAACCGCCTCTCCGGCGTCCTTGAGCGCATTGGGGCTGGATTGGTCCCCGCGGCGTCCTCGCCGAGCTTTGAGGGTTGTGCGCTCTTTGACGCGTGGCATATTGCCAAGACGACCAACGATGTTCCTCGACTGCTCGATACGACCTCGAGCGATAACCCATGGGCCAAACCGGGGACGGTGACTTGTCAGCCGGGCGGTGAGTGGGACGTGCGCACCCGCTTCGCGCATATCGTCGAGGCACTCAACGTGGTCACACGGCTCGACTATACCTATCGGGCAAACGTTGCCGAGGGGATTATGCTCGTTCGGTTTGGGCGCTCTGTCGTGGATGCCATGCCGCAACGTGAATACGACGCTCAGGATGACGTCTGGCGCGAGCTAGACGTGGACATGCGCGCGGCTTGGGCCGCGGAGCACGACGCGCGCGTGGCGCTTACGCTTGCGGCGGCGTGTTTTGCCGCAGGTGCCTGCATTTCGCGCTGCTATGTTCAGATTGCGGCTCCCGACGGCGAGCGGGGCGAGCGCGTCATTGCAACATATTCCTTTGGGCGTGCGGCCTATCTGGCCAATTGCGTGCCTGTCGCCAAGGATCTTGAGAGCATGGATATGGACGATATGCCGTGCAAGCGCATGCTTGAGGCATATGAGTCGGACGCACCGGATGCGATTGAGCCTGCGGAGGTTCACGCTCGCCCGCGTGACGACCACCGTTCGCTGCCGCCGGCGTTGCGCGACCTGCTGCTTGCCGATACGGCTGATGAGCTAGAGGTCATGGAGGAGGACGATGACCCGTATGTGGCGCGCGTCGTTGAGTTGCGCGAGCAGGTAAAAGTTGACCATGCAAGTGCGTTTGAGGGCTTCTCCCGTCTTGTTGAGGAGCTGGAGGCAAAGTGCGCCGTCGCCGAGCTTTTGGCAACGGGTCCGGTTCAGACGCAGTTTTGCGACAACCAGCTGGTGCGTATGGTGCTGCCGGTAATGGAGGAAGATCGCTCGGTGCGCATCCTGCGCGCTCCCGACGCGCTCTACTTTGCTCAGCACGAGATCTGCAGTTATTACGCCGATCAGGAGGATTTTGAACGGGCATTGCCCGAGGTGCGTCGTCTTTACGATCTGGCTCGCTCGTCCATGCAATCGCACTTTGCGCTCATCAACGTGTTGGCGCGCCTGGAACGCTTTGACGAGATTATCGAGGTGGCGCGCCACGGCCTGCGCATTGCCAGCGACCGTTCCGCAATCGGTTATCTGTTCTATCGCTTGGCGTTTGCCTATTGGAACTGCGACCAGCTCGAGCTCGCGCTGGCATGCTACCGCCTGGTACCGCGCGGCGAGGAGTCGGGTAGCAACGCACTGGAGGAAATGCAGGGCCTTATGAATGAGATGGGTGTCAATGAGCCTCCGACGTTTGAGGAGGCCGTCGAGACCATCCGCAAGGCTGGGCTTGAATTGCCTCCCGTGTCCGCCGTGGCCAACCAGCTGGCGGATGCTGCCGTGCAGTTGGTCGATAGCGGCTTCTTTTTCCTGGCGCGCGTCTGCATCTTCCAAATGTGGCGCACCATGGGCAACGATGAGCTCGGCTCCCTCAATCGCTCGCTGGGGTAGGGGCGAAAACTGCAAGGAGGAAAGGCCGCTAGGCAATTAGAAAATTCCCTCTTGCTCAACTTCGGCTGTTTGGTTACTATAGAACGGCTGTTACGGAGAGCTGACCGAGAGGCCGAAGGTGCTCGCCTGCTAAGCGAGTATGCCCCAAAAGGGCATCTGGGGTTCGAATCCCCAGCTCTCCGCCAGTATGAATTTGTAGAAGGGTCCCATTTGGGGCCCTTTTTTATTATCAAGAATGGCGGCTGGGGATTCGAACCCTCAAAAAGGAGGCATCCTTTCGGACGTCTCCTTTCAGCGAGCGTATTGTTCTTCGATCCTACACCTCGGGTGCCTTGGCTACGGTTTCGCTTTCTGCCGCAAGCGGACGGTTTTCGATGCGACGACTCAGGCGGTCGAGCTTCACAAGAAGCCATTCAATGGGATTCGGCCCCGAGCCTTCCTCATCGGCAACCAAATCCGTGACAACGACCTTGATGCCGTCTTGTTTGAGCGTGAGGCTACCTACTTTGTCGCCCACATGCACCGTGCCCGAAAGGTCATCGTAGGCAACCTTTTCGGTTACTTCTCCGGCAAGCGAAAAGATGGTCGCCTGAGCTGCGGGATCGGCGAGTGTGGCGTCGATCGTCTTGTCCGTCCAGTCGGTCTGGCTTATGCGCGCGATGAGCGGATTGCCGTTGGCGGTCTTTTCCTGCGTGTTGGCGATCGCAACCGTCACCTTGTGGCCGTAGTACCAGTTGGCAAGGGCGGCCGTGTCGGCAAAGCGCTGGTCGTTGGTGCTGGAGTTCAAAACGACGGTATAGGTCTCGTCGCCATCGCGGTCGTAGGCTGCCGTAAAGCAGTAGCCGGCATCGTCGGTAGTGCCGGTCTTGCCGCCGATATTGCCGTCCTGCCCCAGCAGCTCGTTGTGCGTATCCATTGAATGTGAGTGGTCGGAGCCGTCGGCGCCTGTAACCTCAATCCAGGAATCATCGCTCGCCACGATCTCGCGGAACTCATCGCTCTTCATTGCTTCCTGCATCATCAGGGCCGCATCGTGCGCGGTCGAGTGCATGTCGCCGGCCCACTCATCAAAGTCCAGACCGTGCGGATTCTCAAAAAGAGTTCCCGTGCAGCCGAGCTCTTTAGCGCGCTCGTTCATGGCCTTGACAAACGTGGCCTCAGCATCTTTGGTCTTGGGGTCGATCTTTTTGCCCACATGCTCGGCAAGCACGATGGCGGCGTCATTGCCCGAGGGAATCATCAGACCGCGCAGGGCCTGTTCCACTGTGAGCTCGTCGCCTTCGAGCAGGCCGGCGGTCGAATTGCCCACGGTTGCCGCGGCGCTGCTCACCGTGACCTTCTCGTCCATCTTGCAGTTCTCGATGGTCAAGATTGCGGTCATGACCTTGGTGATTGAGGCGATCTTGACCTGCTCGTCGGCACTGCGGGCGTAATAGATGGAACCGTCCTTACTCATGACGATGGCGTTGGTCGCATCGATATCGGGCAGATTATCGGCCGTGATGCCGCGGGCGTCGGCGGTCTTGCCGCAAACGATATCGGTCGTAAGCACCTGGGCATTGGCGATAGACGGCGCACCGGCAGCAAGGGCGAGAGCGCAGGCAATGCCGGTGGTCAGTTGCGCGGAGCGCTTTACAAGAGAACTAAGGGTCTTCACAGATTTCGCTTTCGACGGGATGGTCTCTTTAGAGTTCAAAGTATATCGTTTACCGGCGCGGACAATCAGTGCGCGGGCGTGCGCGGCCCATGTCTGCGCCCGAACGGACATATAGGTGCTTAAGGTCGACTTAATCGCCCGCGCTTGTTGTGTGTGGCGCACACTGCCTCGGGCATAATGGAGCGCGAGAGGAGCACGCATGAACGAGCGCATTTTGGTAGTTGATGATGAGAAGGCCATCGCCGACCTGGTCGGTATCTACCTTACAAAAGAGGGCTTTGATGTTCAGATTGCCTATAGCGGAGCAGATGCCGCCAAGGCGATTTTGGAGCAGGAGTTCGATCTGGCGCTGCTGGACGTCATGCTGCCCGATATTGACGGCTTTGAGTTGCTGCGCACCATCCGCGCTGGCCATACCTATCCCGTTATTATGCTGACGGCGCGCGATGCCCAGCAGGATAAGATCGAGGGCCTCTCGCTGGGCGCAGACGATTACGTGGTCAAGCCGTTCCGTCCGCTGGAGCTCATAGCGCGCGTTCATGCTCAACTCCGTCGTTATACCAGCTACGGCAGCCGCGCACAGGCGGTTGAGTCGCCGACCATCCAGCTCGACGGCCTCGAGATCAACCGCGACGCTCGTTGTGTGACGGTGGACGGCGCACGGGTGCGCCTCACGCCCATCGAGTATTCCATCTTGCTGTATCTGGTCGAGCATCGTGGCAGCGTGGTGGCCGTGGGGGACCTGTTCCGCGCGGTGTGGAACGAGGACTTTATGCCCGGCTCCAACAATACGGTGATGGTGCACATCCGCCATCTGCGCGAAAAGATCGGCGACGATGCTCAAAAACCGCGCTTTATCAAAAACGTCTGGGGCGTCGGCTACATAATCGAATAACGCCTTTGATGGTGGGGAAGTGGATATGACAAAAGACGATAGGCGGGTATTCGAGGTGCCCGATCGACTCTTTGAATACACAAGGGCGGTCGTCGACAACCGCGCACTTGCGACGGTGCTGCTCTTTTTGCTGAGTCTGCTACTCATTGGCATTGACAATATCGTTGGCATCCTGGCAGTTCTGCTCATTGGCTTCTTGCTGATCGATCGATTTGAAATCGTTCGCCGCTGCGTGGTAATTGGCGGTGCCGCGTGGACAATTATGCTGGCAATCGGGGCCATGGCGCTTGGCGATATTGGCGAGCCCGTGTTCTTTGATGCCGCCTTTGTGTTCAACATGCTCGGCTTTGTGCTGGCGCTTGCCGTGTGCGTTCTGTTCTTTTGCGGACGCGCCCTGTATTACCAGGGTTATGAGCAGGGCGAGCAGCATGCCGACCGCGTAATCGCCGCTCGTATTCGGGACCGTCTGATCGACAACCCCGACACGTGGGATACCATCGACGGCGATTTTCTCGAGGTCGAGGGCGCGCTCAATCGGGCACGCGATTGCGAGCGTAAGGTTCAACAGGCCCTGCGTGACGAATCGCATCGCAAAGATGACCTGGTTACGTACCTGGCGCACGACCTGCGCACGCCGCTTGCCAGCGTGGTGGGTTATCTTTCGCTCCTGCAGGAGGCTCCCGATTTGCCGCTTGAGCAGCGCGCACGCTTTACGGGCGTGGCACTCGACAAGGCCCACCGGCTCGACGCTCTCATCGAGGAGTTCTTTGACATCACGCGTTTCGATTTCCATGATATCGTGCTTACCCGCGCCTACGTCGATTTGGGGCTATTGCTGGCGCAGGTGGCCGATGAGTTCTATCCCATTCTCAACGAGCAGCACAAGGAAGCCCAGGTTGATATCTGCGAGGACCTGACGGTGCTCGTGGACGGCGACAAGATGGCTCGCGTATTCAATAACATCATGAAAAACGCCGTTGCCTATAGCTATGAAGACTCGACTATCACGATCGAGGCCAGGCGTTTGGGTGACGGTGGCGTACGCGTACGATTTGTGAACCAGGGCGATCCGATCCCTGAGCCAAAGCTCAAGGTGATCTTTGAGAAGTTCTATCGCCTGGATGCAGCGCGTGCGACCAATCGCGGCGGTGCTGGGCTGGGGCTTGCCATCGCCAAGGAGATTGTTGGGGCGCATGGCGGCACCATCGCGTGCGAATCGACGCCCGAGCATACCGTCTTTACCATCGAGCTGCCCGCCGCGTAGCGTAGGCGCCTTTACAAACACCTGACAATGCGCTCACGTGCGTATGAGTCGCGATTTCTACTATCGATACTGCTGGATTGATATCGATGTGGAGGTATACGGTATGACGACTGCTGCGGCTATGGAGCCCACGGAGCTCGAGGAGCTAATGGAGGCGCAAGCCGAGGCTGCGCACGAGCGCGAAGTCGGGGATGCGACTCGCCCCACGGCGCAGGATCTTGCCGCCTCGCCGACACGCATCGACGTCGAGGGCCTCGACCTGTTCTATGGCGACCATCACGCGCTCAAGGACGTGTCCATCAAGATCCGCGACAAGCAGATTACCTCGTTTATCGGTCCTTCGGGCTGCGGCAAGTCAACGCTGCTGCGTTGCTTTAACCGCATGAACGACGGCATCAAGGACTGCCGCATCGAGGGCAAGATTGCGCTCGACGGCCAGGACATCCTGGGCGACTACGACGTCTGCCGCCTGCGTCAGCGTGTGGGCATGGTGTTCCAGCGCCCTAACCCGTTTCCCATGAGCATCTACGACAACGTCGCGTATGGCCCGCGCGGCATGGGTGTGCGCGACCGCGCCGTGCTGGATGAGCTGGTCGAGGACTCTCTTCGTCGCGCTGCGCTATGGGACGAGGTCAAGGACAAACTCAAGGAGTCGGGGCTGGGCCTTTCGGGCGGGCAGCAGCAGCGCCTGTGCATCGCCCGCGCGCTTGCCGTGCAACCCGATATTCTTCTGATGGACGAGCCCACGAGCGCTCTCGATCCCGTGTCGACGCTGGTGGTTGAGCAGCTGGCCTGCGAGCTCAAGGAGACCTGCACGCTCGTGGTCGTTACGCACAATATGCAGCAGGCGGCGCGTATCTCCGACTCGGTCGCGTTTTTCTTGCTGGGTGAGTTGGTAGAGCACGCGCCCACCGCTCAGCTCTTCAAAAAACCCACCGACCCGCGCACGGCGGATTATTTGACGGGACGTTTTGGCTGATACCATCTAGTAAAGGTACCTTTAGGGTTAAGATGCGGTCATGCCGGCCGCAAAGGGGTTCAACATGATCTATTACGTCGAGGACGATGACAACATCAGGGATTTGACGGTCTATGCGCTGCGCAAGCAGGGAATCGAGGCCGAGGGCTTTTCGTGCGATGGCGAGTTTAAGGCCGCCGTGGCTCGACGGGTGCCCGATGCTGTTCTGCTCGACATCATGCTGCCCGATACCGATGGTTTGGCAATTATGCGTCGCCTGCGCGCCGACCGCCTGACGGCGACGGTGCCCATCATGATGCTCACTGCCAAGGACACCGAGCTCGATAAGGTGATGGCGCTCGATGGCGGTGCCGACGATTATCTGACCAAGCCGTTTTCGCTCATGGAGCTTGCCAGCCGTTGCCGTGCGCTGCTGCGCCGCGGCGGTATGGTCAAACAGGCGAGCGATGTGCTCAGCGTGGGCGATATCGTGCTTTCGCCCAGCCATCGCGAGGTGACCGTTGCCGGCGAGCCGCTCAAACTCACCTTGCGCGAGTTCGATTTGCTCGAATATCTTATGCGCAAGCCCGGCGTGGTCTTTACTCGCGAGTCGCTGCTGCAGAGCGTGTGGGGTTGGGACTTCGATGGTGGCTCGCGTACCGTCGACGTTCACGTGCAGACGCTTCGCCAAAAGCTCGGCGAGCGTGCCAGCGCTATCGAGACGGTGCGCGGCGTGGGTTATCGTCTGGCCGAGCCTTCCGCCGGTGGCGATGTCGAAGATACCGGCATTGCGGACGCCGCATCGGAGGAGTAATCCGTGGTCTTTGCCCCTCAGGGAAAACACACGCTCTCGCATCGCGTGTTTGCGACGATATTTGTCTGCGCTATGTCCGTCATTTTGGCGTTTACGGTGCTGGGGGCGTTCTTTGTGCAAAACACCTTGGCAGATGCCACGAGTGCCAATCTTTCGCAAGAAACCGAGCTTATTGCCGCCGCCTTAAACGAGCAGAAGGAACCCATCGCATTCTTGCGAAGCCTCGATCGCGAGGACCTTCGTATCACGCTGATCAACAGGGATGGATCGGTCGCCTATGACAACGAGGCGTCTCCTTCCACGTTGCCCAACCATGGCGATCGCCCCGAGGTCATTGAGGCCCTTGAGAGCGGTTCGGGCTCCGCGGAGCGCTCGAGCACCACGCTCGACGAGATTATGCTATATCGCGCCGTCGCCCTTGATAACGGACAGGTTGTTCGTTTGGCACAGGCCCAGCCTGGCGTCGCGGCGATTTTGCTTTCGCTGGTGGCGCCGATGCTGCTTATTGCAGCGGCGGGCGCGGTGCTCTCGTTTTTCCTTGCGCGCCGCGAATCCCGTGCCATCATTGCGCCGCTGCAGGAGGTCGATTTGGACCACCCGCGCCGTAGCTATGAACATGCCTACACCGAGATGGTTCCCATGCTCGAGCGCATTGAGTCACAGCGCCAGGAGCTTAAACGCCAGATGGCTGTGCTGGCCGATAATGACCGCATGCGTCGCGAGTTCACGGCCAACATCACTCATGAGCTCAAGACCCCGCTTACCGCGATTTCGGGCTACGCCGAGCTTATTTCAAACGGCATGGTTGAAGGCGAGGACGACCTGCGCAACTTTGGCGGCCGCATCTACCGCGAGGCGGGACGCCTGGCAGCGCTCGTCAACGACATCCTCACGCTTTCCAACTTGGATGAGGCGGAGCGAGCATCCGAGGGCGAGGCGGTGCCTATTGGGTCCACGGAGCCCATCGAGCTATCTCGCGCCATGTTGACGGTGGAACAGCGTCTTGAGCAGGTTGCCCGGCAGTCGAATGTGACCATTGGGCACGAGACGAAGCCCGTGGTGATCGAAGGCGTATCGCGTCTGATCGACGAGCTGATCTATAACCTGGCAAGCAACGCCATTCGCTACAACCGATCTGGCGGTACGGTCACGCTGCGTTGTGGAACCCACGACGACGGGCGTCCGTATCTGTCGGTTGCCGATACGGGTATTGGCATTGCGCCCGAGGAACAGGGTAAGGTGTTCGAGCGTTTTTACCGCGTGGACAAGAGTCGTTCTAAGGCGCGTGGCGGAACCGGCCTGGGCTTGGCGATCGTCAAACACGCCGCTCTGTACCATCACGCCGCGATTGACCTGTCGAGTGAGCCGGGCGTGGGAACCACCATTTCGGTAACGTTTCCCGTGCAACAAGAGGGGCCGTTCGCGTAGCGGTATGGCAAAAATCGAGGATTAGACGATGCGCCTCCGCTGCCGCGTTAGTTGTTGCGCAACTTACACGCGGACGCTGTATCTTATGTATAGAGTTCGGACATGGCAGAAAGATACGATATTATACGAGCAGTTTTGTCGATACGAACTAGGGAAATGAAAGGCAAACTGCATGACCCTTCTTGAACTGTTCCAGCTGCTTAAAAAGCACCTCAAGCTGGTCATTGCCCTTCCGGTGGTCTGCGCGATTGCCATGGGCGTCGTCTCCTTCACCATGATGGACAACACCTATACCGCCACGACGAGCATGTACATTCTCGCCAAGACCGATGGCGGCCAGACGAGCTACTACAACGATCTGTCTGCAAGCCAGATGCTCTCCAACGACATCGCCACGCTGCTCGATAGCGATAGCGTCAAGAGCGGTGCCGCCAAGGAGCTGGGCCTTTCCAGCCTGGCCGACTATAAGGTAAGCGTTACGAGCGAAACCACGACCCGTGTTATCTCGCTGTCTGTGACCGGTGCCAGCCCCGATGGCGCCGCCGCTGTCGCCAACGCCATGGCCAACTCGGTTTCTACCGTCGCCCAGGACGTCGACGCCGCCCAGGCCGTCAACGTCATCGACAAGGCAAAGGTTCCCGCCCAGCCCAGCGGCCCCAACCGCAAGCTCTACATTGCAGTTGCCGCCCTGGCCGGCCTGTTTGTTGCTGTCGCGATTGTTGTGCTGCTCGACATGCTCAACACGCGTGTCCGTTCTGTCGATGACGCCGTTGAACTGCTTGGCGTGCCCGTCATCGGCCGTTTCCCCGTTGTGAAGGGCGGTAAGTAATCCATGGCCCGTAAAAAGAAAACCGACGACACCCTTGCCTTTGACAATGCAGCCAAGACGCTGCTCGCCAACATTCGCTTTGCGAGTGTCGATACGCCCATCAAGTCCATTACGGTGACCTCCTCCATTCCCAACGAGGGTAAGTCCACCATCGCGCTCAACCTGGCCCAGGCCATCGCAACCAGCGGCAAGAGCGTTCTGCTCGTTGAATGCGACATGCGCCACCGTACGCTTGCCAACATGCTGGGCGTCCGTCATGCCGGCGGCTTGTACGCTGTGCTTTCCGATCAGATGTCGATCGATGAGGCCGTTATCGACACCGGCCAGCCCAACCTCTTCTTCCTCGACGCCGAGCCGCGCATTCCCAATCCGGCAGACATCATTGCCTCGCGCCGCTTTGCCAAGCTTGTCGCCGCGCTGGAGGAAAAGTACCAGTACGTTATCTTCGATACGCCGCCCGTGGGTACGTTTGTCGACGCTGCCGAAGTCGCTGCGATCACCGACGGCACCATCTATGTCATCCGTCAGGACTTTGCCAAGCGCAATGAGATCCTCGCTGCCTTCGATCAGCTCAACAAGGCCGAGGTCAACGTGATCGGTACGGTCATGAACTGCTGCGAGACTTCGAGTCACGACTACTACTACTCGTATTATGGCGGGGATAAGGGGCAGAACGACGCTGCAGCTGGGGTCAATCCCGCTGTCGGCGGCGCGGCTGCAACGGGCGCCCCTGCGAAGGCGAAACGCTTTAAGAAATAAGCAACGACGCAGATAAGAGGGCGATATGCGAGACATCCATTGCCATATCCTGCCCGGAGTCGATGACGGCGCGGCAAACCTCGAGCAAAGCTTGGCGATGCTCGAGGCGGCTCGCGCCGTCGGCGTAACGCACATGGTGTGCACGCCGCACTGCCGGGACCCATACTTTGACTACGCCAACATGTGGGAGGCCTATCGGTTGCTGTGTGCCCATGCGGGCGATATGCAGCTCCAGATGGGCTTTGAGGTCAACTACGCCAAGCTTATGGATTTGGGCATCGAATGGTCCGATCGCCTGCACTTTGATGGATCGAATGAGTTTTTGCTTGAGCTCTCGACACGTGCCGATTCGTATGACTTTGAGGAATACGAGAACACGATTTACGACTTGCAGTGCCGCGGTTACCAGGTGATTATTGCCCATCCCGAGCGTTATCGCGCCATTCAAAAGGACGTGGGCATTGCCGAGCGTCTGGTCGATATGGGTTGTAAGCTGCAGGCTTCGGCTGATTTTATTGCCGGCGGGCGCTTTGGTCGCGAGAAAAAGCCGGCGCAGCGCCTGTTTGACAAGGGCCTGTACAGCTTTATCGCAAGCGACGCCCACAATGTTCGTCACTACGATTACCTAGCAAAGGCGCGGGCCAAGTTTAGCGTGCGAGGCGCTCATTTTCGCTAAAATCTGTCCCTAACGTTTGCTTTGAACGGAGGGGCGACCATGGATATTCAAATCAAGGCGGGATGCTTTGAGGATGCAGCGCTGGTGCGCCGCGCCGTCTTTGTGGACGAACAGGGTTACGAAATCGAGTTCGACCAGATCGATGAGGCTTCTGACTGCATTCATGTGACGCTGTACGTGGATGGTCAACTCACCGGCTGTTCGCGCGTGTTTCCCGAGGAACTGGAGCGCGCGGCAGATGCAGAGGCTCCGGTTTCGCCGGCGTGCGACTTGGACGAAGGCGTTGCGGCGGGGGAGACCTATATTATGGGGCGCGTCGCCGTGCTGTCCACCATGCGCCGTCGCGGTCTGGCAAGCAAGATTGTCGAAGCCAGCGAAGCTGCTGCGCGCGATGCCGGCGCCAAGCTCATAAAGTTGCATGCACAGGAGTACGTGCTGCCTCTCTACGTCAAGGCGGGCTACACGCAGATCGCGCCGGTGGACTACGAAGACGAAGGCCAGCCTCATGCCTGGATGGCCAAGCGCATGGGCGACAGATAGGGACGTTCCTTTTCTGCTGGCAGTTGGGGACACTCCTTGGCAATCGACGCATGGGTGTTCCAACATACAGTTTTTCGATTCCGTATGTATATATGCGCGCTAATGGGTTATAAAATCTAAGTCTGAACATAGCAGGTCTGCGATACGGCTCGGGCAACCGGGCCGTTTTTGCGGGCAGGGGTAGCGCGAAAGGACTGCACATGCGTCAATTTAAGACCGAGAGCAAAAAACTGCTCGACCTCATGATCAATTCCATCTACACCAATAAGGAAATCTTCCTGCGCGAGCTTATCTCCAACGCGAGCGATGCTGTTGACAAGCTCAACTTTAAGAGCTTGCAGGACCCGAGCGTCAAGCTCGACCAGGGCGACCTGGCTATTCGCGTCTCCTTTGATAAAGACGCCCGCACCATTACCATCTCAGATAACGGCATTGGCATGACCGCCGAGGAGCTCGAGCGCAATCTGGGCACCATCGCCCATTCCGGCTCTGAGGAGTTTAAGACCGAGAACGCCGAGCAGCAGGGTTCGGATGTCGACATCATCGGCCAGTTTGGCGTGGGCTTCTACTCGGCCTTTATGGTCGCCAGCCATGTGAAGGTCGTGAGCCGCGCCTACGGCGAGGATGTCGCCCATGTGTGGGAGTCGGACGGTCTTGAGGGCTACACCATCGAGGACGGCGAGCGCGCCGAGCACGGTACCGATGTCATTCTGACGCTGCGTGAGAACGAGAAGCTCGACGCCGACGGCGAGGCCGAGTCCTACGATCGCTTCCTGACCGAGTGGGGCCTCAAGAGCCTGATTCAGCAGTACAGCAACTATGTGCGCTACCCGATTCAGATGATGGTGTCCAAGAGCCGTCAAAAGCCCAAGCCCGAGGATGCGCCGGAGGATTACAAGCCCGAGTACGAGGACTACCAGGAGCTTGAGACCGTCAACTCCATGACGCCGATCTGGAAAAAGCGAAGCTCCGACGTTGAGCAGAAGGATTACAACGAGTTCTACAAGTCCACGTTCCATGACTTTGACGATCCCGCGCGCACCATCAGCTTCCATGCCGAGGGTACGCTCGAGTACGATGCACTACTGTTTGTGCCGGGTCGCGCCCCGTTCGATCTGTACAGCAAGGACTACGAGAAGGGCCTGGCGCTCTATAGCTCCAACGTGCTGATTATGGAGAAGTGCGACGACCTGCTGCCCGACTGCTACAACTTTGTGCGCGGTGTCGTGGACTCTGCCGACGTGACGCTCAATATTTCGCGTGAGACGCTGCAGCAGAACCGTCAGCTCAAGGCCATCGCCAAGCGCGTGGAAAAGAAGATTACCGCCGACCTTGAGGACATGCGTGACAACGACCGCGAGGCCTACGAGAAGTTCTTTGAGAACTTTGGCCGCGGCCTTAAGTACGGCATCTACTCGAGCTATGGCATGAAGGCCGATGAGCTTGCCGACTTGCTGCTGTTCTGGTCTGCCAAGGAGCAGAAGATGATTACCCTGGCCGAGTATGCCAAGGGCATGCCCGAGGATCAGAAGGCCATCTACTACGCCGCCGGTGACTCGCGTGAGCGCTTGGCCAAGATGCCCGTGGTGAAGGGCGTGCTCGACCGCGGCTATGACGTGCTGCTGCTGACGCAGGATGTGGATGAGTTCACCTTCCAGGCTATGCGTGAGTACGTTGCCGCCGATATGCCCAAGATCTACGAGGACGATGCTGCCCGCGAGGCTGCCGAGAAGGCCGTGGCCGATGGTGCCGAGCCCGAGGTTGAGGATCGTCACCTGGAGCTCAAGAACGTCGCAACCGGTGATCTTGACCTGGCGACCGAGGACGAGAAAAAAGAGGCCGAGGACGCCACCAAGGAGAACGAGGACCTCTTTAACGCCATGAAGGAGGCACTCGGCGATAAGGTCGAGAAGGTTGCCGTCTCTGCGCGCCTGACCGATGCTCCCGCGTGCATCACCACTGAGGGTCCGCTTTCGCTCGAGATGGAGAAGGTGCTCCAGAAGGGTCCCGAGGGCGCGCCTGACGGCATGCCCAAGAGCCAGCGCGTACTCGAGCTCAACGCCAAGCATCCGGTCTTTGCCAAGCTCGTCGCTGCTCAGAAGGCGGGCGACGCCGACAAGATCAAGCAGTACTCCGGTCTGCTCTATGACCAGGCCCTGCTGGTCGAGGGTATTCTGCCCGAGGACCCCGTGGCCTTCGCGGCAGCTGTTTGCAACTTGATGTAGTTCGGGGATACGGCACCGTAACTAGATTAGAACGAGAGTGGATAATCTCCCACTTTTGGCTCGAATGCGGGCTTGAAGTGAGAGATTTTCCACTCTCGTTTCCTTTTGATTGCTCCCTTGGGGACGGAGGAAAACGGATCACCGAGGGGGTCGGTCTGATTCGGTGATCCGTTTTCCTCCGTCCCCAAGGGATCAATTATTTGTCGGGGTTGTGGTTTTGTGACCTGCTGAAATTAAAGATACTGTACAACTGTACGTTAATTTGTCTTCGTAGTATATTGCTATCCGCAAAACTCAATACCATTGTGCTCTGAGACGCTAAAGCGCCTACGTACAATGGTTGTCGATAGTACGATTCGATTTAACGACAGGATGGATGGTCCAAGCGTGAGTCTCGGCAGCAAACTATCCAATGCAAAGGTGTCCTTTGCGATATTTAAGCGCGACATTAAGCGACTGCTTGTGAACCCCGTCGCCTTGGTGGTTACCCTTGGCGTGTGCGTTATTCCCTCGCTGTATGCCTGGTACAACATCGTGGCTAACTGGGATCCGTACGGAAACACCCAGGGTATCAAGATTGCCATCGCCAACAACGATCGAGGTACCCAAAACGACTTGGTGGGCGAGCTCAACGCGGGCGACCAGGTCGTCGATCAGCTCAAGGAGAACGATCAGCTGGGCTGGACCTTCGTCGATTCGGCGGCCGATGCCAAGGAGGGCGTCGAGAGCGGTGAGTACTATGCGGCCATCGTAATCCCCAAGAACTTTTCGGATAACCTGGTTTCGATGCTCGACGGCAACTACCATCAGCCCAAGCTTACGTACTACGTCAATGAGAAGAAGAGCGCTATTGCGCCCAAGGTTACCGACACCGGCGCAAGCACCATCGAGGAGCAGATCAACTCGGAATTTGTCTCCACGGTGGGCGAGACCGTTGCCAGCATTGCCAAGGATGCCGGAGTCGATTTAAAGGACAAGGCAACCCAGACTCGGGATTCGTTGGCAAGTTCTGTCTCCGAGGCATCCGATACCTTGGGCGAGGTGCGCGATTCGATTGGCGACATGAATGCCGCCATCGATAAGACGGGTGGCGCTATCGCCTCGGCTGATGCGGCACTTGCCGGCATGCAGGGTCAGGCGCCGTCACTGACGCAAGCGATCTCTCAGGGCAACGACCTGCTGGGTGAAGCTCGCACCACGGCGGGCAACTCTGTCGCCTCGCTCTCCAAGGCGCTCTCGGAAGGCAGCCTTGCGCTCACCAAGACGTCGGCCTCCGCGAACGCTGCCATCGGCAAGCTGACGGGCACGGTCA
>CATZRJ010000010.1 GCA_958423535.1 uncultured Collinsella sp. | reverse complement strand
GCGCATTCGGCGAGATGCGTTTGCGAAAGTGGTCAATTTTAGATTAGCGCTAACAAGGGCGTCCAGGCGCGGCGACGCGAGGCTCAAGTCCCTGCTGATCTTCTCGTGCAACAGCCTGGTGAGGTCCTCGGGGCGCTACGGCAAGTACTACCGGGCCTGCAGGGCGCGGGGCATGGGGCACGGGCGGGCGCTCAAGGCCGTCGCGAGGAAGCGGCTCAGGGCGATATACGCCGTGATGCGCGACCGGGTGCCCTACCGGGAGTAGCCCCGACGGTTGACAAAACTATAGGAACACCCAATGAGTAAAACCACCCCCATTTCCCGTGCTAAGGAAATAGGGGCGGTTCACGCCGGCCTTTATCTTTTTCGACAGCCTTGTTTGGCTCGCGCTACACCAGGCGCATGGCCTCCTGGACAGTACCGTAAAGGTTGGCGTCGTTGCCGAGCTCGGCCACCTTTATCTGCGGCACAGGAATGCCAGCAAGGGTCCCTTCGTAACTCGCGAGGGCCAGCGGCATCTGCGCACGCAGGGCATCGACGAGCTCGGGATGGCACGAGATGCCGCCTGCGATCACAAAGACCTCGGGGTCGAGCACGGCCTGCAGGTTGATGAGCTGTCCGTCAAATGCGCGAGCGTAGCGGTCGAGCGCGCGCTGCGCCGCTATGTCGCCATCCGCGATCCACTCAAAGACGCGGCGGCCGTCCACCGGAGAATCCGCAGGCAGGCCCTTCTCGGCAACGGCGGCATCGCGGAGCGCGCGCCAACCGCCCGAGCCCGCAAAGGAGTTTTCCATGCTCGCGGCAGTCGTGACATCGTTGCGCAAGAAGCTGAACTCGCCTGCAAAGCAGTGCGCGCCGCGCAGGACCTTGCCGTCGATGACGATACCGCCGCCGATGCCCGTGCCAATAGCGAGTACCACGCCAAAACGCGTCCCGCGCAGGGCGCCAGCCGCATACTCACCGAGTGCACAGCACTTACCGTCGTTATTGACGGCAACCGGCACCCCCAGCGCCTCGCGCATGAGCTTTCCCAGTGGGCAGCCGTCCATAAACGTGAGCGCACCGCCGCGATGGATCGTTCCCGTGACATCTCCCTCGTAAATACCGCCGGGTGCGCTCACGCCTACGGCGTTCACGCGCTCGCGGTACGGCTCGACGAGCCCGATCAACGCCGAAACGGTCTCCTCAGCCGTGGTAAAGCCCGTCGGCAGGCTCCCGCGCTCGCGGATGGAAAAATCCTCGCCCAGCACAGCCCATTTAACGGCCGTACCGCCCACATCGATTCCAAAGAACTCCTGCATATTCGCCCCTCACGTGCCATAGCCCCGAACGCGCATCGCCGCGACCACCACAGGGGCTGCCCTTATGATGGTCGTGCAGCAAATCGCGCCCGGAGCCGATTATCTCTATTATTACGCCTCTACTTTAGTCAGACGAAGCAACATATACTGCTTACTAGGGAGGTCGATGCGGAACTTGCCCTCAAAGGTTCCGGGAAGCTCTTCCTCCGTCATGTCCCATGTGTCCACGACATTCACCTTGTAACGAGCGCCCGCCTCGCCCTCAAACTCACGATACGCCGGACGGTTGAACCCAAAGTACATAAGGACATCGGCAGTCCCGTGGCCATGATCGTTGGACATACAGGTGACATCCCAGGTAAACGTACCGTCAAGGATGCCGACCTCATCGGGCACCCAGTCAAAATCGGCCGGCAGCGCCTCCATGTAGCGACGGCAAAAGCCAATGCGATCGGGCGAATCGCCGTAGAGCTTGCCGCCGTGCGCCCACCACAGCTTGGGTCCGCGGTCGACGTAGGTCTCACCGTGGGTCACATAACCGCCACGCAAACTGCCCTCCCAAAAACGACGTACGAGTTCCTGAGCGGTCAGGTTACCCCAGCCCCAGTTGATGTTGCCCTCATAGCCGACCTCGTCGATCAAAACCGGCTTGCTATACTGCGCGCGCAGCATGGTGACGTCCTCGGCTGTGTTCTTGAGGTCGCACCTCTGGTAGCTCACGTGCGTAATCCACGGATGACTGTGGTCAAAGATCTCACGGCAATTGTGGATACTGCGCAGATGACCATACGGGTCGTTCGCCATGATGATACGGGCATAGCGGTCCCAGTCCTCGGCCGGCTTCCACGGCATAAGGTCCCACTCATTGGCAAGGCTCCACCAAATGTTCTTGTATGCCGAGAAGCGACGAGCGACATACGTCAGGTAGAAAATATCCTCCTCGCGCGTCATACGAGAGAAGCCCCAGTCCTCAGGCTTGTCATACGGATGCAAAACGATGAGATCCGCCTGGATGCCCAGCTCGTCAAGCTGCTCGATGCGGTGCTCGAGGTTTTCCCAAAACGGCTCATAGAAGCGAAAATGGTCGAAATCGCCCTTCTCGCCTTCATAGGCATACATCGCTGGGTCCTCAACGTTATAGTCGTAGAACTTGGGGAAGACGCACATGCGGATCTTGTTAAAAGGTGCCTCTGCGAGCGTCTCGAGCGTCTGCTCCTGCAGCTGAACATCCTGGTTGGTCCAGGCATAGCATGTGGTGCCAAAGGGCAGGTAGCGCGTTCCATCCTCGTAGGCAAAGTTGAAATCCTCGTCAGTAATGAACGGAGCTCCGTGGGCGAGCACATCCTTTGCCAGCAGCACGCGACCATGATTGGCGCCCGTGGCGGGCACGGCCTCAAAAGAGCCGGCGGCACCATCGAGCTCGGGGTCATTGGAGCTCACCGTGTAGTTCCAGACACCGGCACTCTCGGGCATAAAGTTGATTTCGTAGCAGCCATTGCCCTTGTAGAAGCCATGGACCTCAAAGCTGTCCTGGCCATCCGCGCGGTCAAATCGCGCCGACAGCTCGACTTCGACATAGGGATTGCCGGCCGCAGTGCCCGCGAGCTCGAGCTTAAACACCTTGTACTGCTCGACGATAGTCATGATAACGCCTCCAAGTTAAGCGATTGAATAGTCGGAGTCCGTCGGGCAACACGAACGCAGCCCGACGGAATGAAAGAGAGTGGCAAATTACTTGGCGCTCTTGATGAGCAT
The DNA here is from genome assembly GCA_958423535.1 of uncultured Collinsella sp. Lineage (GTDB taxonomy): Bacteria > Actinomycetota > Coriobacteriia > Coriobacteriales > Coriobacteriaceae > Collinsella. The sequence continues at coordinate 38,967 of CATZRJ010000010.1, read as the reverse complement.
GATGGACACATAGCCCACGGCGATGAGCACGATGGAGATTGGGAACGCCATGAAATAGGAGCCAGTGGCGACAACGATTGCCGAGGTCACGATGGGACCAAGGATCTGACCGATGGTGTTGGCGATATTGAGGATGCCCAGGTCCTTGCCGGCGTTCTCCTTATCGGGCAGAACATCGACATTGAGCGCCTGGTCCACGGAAGAGTAGATACCGTAGCCAAGTCCGGCGAGCAGAGCAAATCCGTACATGCCGATAACGGACTTAAGTAGCCAGGGCAGGGCGATACCGATACACATCATAATCGTTGCGACGAAGATGATAGGCTTGCGGCGGCCGATCTTGTCGGAGATGGCGCCCGAGGCAAGCGAGGCGACAAGCGACACGACCATGATCACGACGGACATACTCGAAAGAACTGCGCCGGCTTCTGCCACGGGAAGACCGATGTACTTCTCGAGGATATAGAGCTGATAGCCGTTGATGCAGAAGTAACCGAAGATGAGGAGCAGACGGCCAAAGAGCGCCAGATAAAAGTCGCGGCAGTTCTTGGTGGGCGGAACGAACATGAGCAGCAGCGACTTGAGATTGAGCTTCTCAGACTGCTCGCCCTCGTCAAGAGCGGCAGACTTCTCGCGCGGCCAAATGATGACGGCGAGGATGCCGGTCAGCAACCAAGAGACCGTGCCGATGATAAAGCCAGGAACTGGGTTGGAGAGGAACTGCGTACCGATGATGGTGCCAATCGACTGGCCGGCCGTTGCGCCGCCGCCATAGAATGCGGAGAGCGTGCCGCGCTTGTTAAGCGGGATGCGGTCGGAAAGCACGGCAACAGCAGGGGCAAGCATGCAGTTGAGGCCAATCTGCAGCACGCACCAGGAGGCGACGATCATGGGAAGTGTGGTCGCGACCGAAGTGCTCCAGAAAGCACAGCCGCAGATAAAACCGCCGAGAACGATAAACGGCGTGCGCTTGCCAAAGCGGCTGTGGCAGTGGTCGGAAAGCGCGCCGAAAACGAGATTTGAGAACAGGGCGAAGATCGAACCGACCGAGTTCATCGCCGCGAGAATTGCCTCGGGCTGGCCAATATTAAGGCCGTTAAAACGCTCGGGGAACAAGACGTTGGAGCCGATTGTTCCCGACATCATCCACATGATTCCGAAGATGATAAAGCCGATCATAAAGCGCCATGTCTCGGTTTTGGTCATGGGCTTTCCGGTATCGGGGGCGATGGCGTTCTCGTCAATCGCCGCGGCGGTTTGATTTGCCATGGAATAGATCCTCTCTGTGATGGAATGCGCGAGGGCGCTCGTGCACCAAGGGTCAAGGGGTCAAACCCGCTGGATGCGGCGGCCGTGGAATGGGGTACGGCTGCTCGCGAGCGTCTGTTGAGTTGTTACTTACTAACTAGTAAGTAACTCCACGACCTGTATAGTACGCTTACTAAGTACTTAGTAACCTATAAGAGCGGTAAACGGTTGTTTTGAACCGCTGAACGGCTGAGGTAAGCTATGGGGGTATACAAAAGGCATTTGGCGGCAATACTCGAGCCGCCCTAAATAAGGCAGCGCGATTTATATGGACACTCAGAAAACTCCCACACCCGCGGCAAAGAAACGCAGCGCTGCGGCGCAGGAACGCCTTGACCAGATTGTTTCGGCGGCCGTGCGGCTTATCAACGCGCGCGGCTTTAACGGCATGTCGCTCCAGGCGGTAGCCGACGAGGTGGGCATCACCCAGGCGGGCGTGCTGCACTACGTGGGCAGCAAGCACGGGCTTTTGGTCGAGGTGATCCGTCGCTATTACGATCGCAGCTCAACCTTAGACGACTATCTCTCCCTCTTTCATCCTGGCGGGGCATTTGAGGGCCAGAGCCCCAAGATTCCCGAATACTGCCGTCTGCTCGTGGCGGAGAACAACAGTCAGCCCGAGCTCGTCATGCTCTTCCAGATGCTCAATACCGAGGCCATGAGCACGGAGAGCCCCCTGCACGAGTATTTCAACGACCGCTCGCGCGGAGTTATCGAGCCCGAGCCCGATGTTAACTGGAGCGTTCCCGAGGGAATCGACGCCACCGAAGCCATCTCGTGCGCGCTGGCGGCGATGTACGGATTGGAAGGCCGTTGGGTGGCGCGACCCGACGAGATCGACTATCCCGCCGAGTGGTCTAAGTTCGAGGACATCCTCTTTCCCCTTCCCCTCTGGGAGGGCTACCGTTAAGAGCGGCGGTATGCAATCGCCATTACCAACCGCAACGGCTGTGTCGATACAAAAAGGCCCGGGCTACCACCCGGGCCTTTTCTCTTGCGTTATTCCGTTTTCCTTAACGCGCCGGCGAGACCACGAGCAGCGCGTCGTGCTCAAAGGGATGCTGGGCCACGCGCACGGTGCCGTCACCGTTGTCGCGGACGGGCAGCTTGGCGATGCGCTTGTCCTCCATGTCGAGGACCGTCGCCGTCCAGTCGCGCGCACCGTCGAGCTTAAACTTGAGCGCCGTGGTACGCGGCAGGTACGTGACGACGCGATCGCCAACGCGCGCCACACGAATGGCCTCGCGCGCGTCATCGAGCAGCTCCTGCGCCGGAACCACGGCAAGTGCGTCATCGCCAGCCGTAGCGCCCAGGCCGGCAAGCACATGCTCGATCGCGCCAAAGTCCCAAACGCCCGCAAACTGCAGGCACTCCTGCCAGCGGAACGGCATATCGAAGCCCTCGCCCAGCACCGAGCCCTGGCTCTTGCTGGTCTGCCAGTTCCAAACGCCGTGCGCGCCATAGGTCACACCTGCACTGGCGCCGGCGAGGATCGACGACCACACGCTCGCGCGGCAGTCCTGCGCGGTGAACCGCCAGTACACGTTGCGCGAGGCGCCCATCTGCTCGTAACAGGGCTCGGAGTTGACCATCGGCTTTTTGGGATAGTTGGCGATAAAGTCCTGCGGCAGGCGCCAGGCCTCGGGCTGGCCCTCGTAGTTGTGGCCGGGCTGGAACATGTAGAAGTCCAGGCGGTCCAGGTACTGCAACGGAATGGTGCGGTTGCCGCGGTTGATATGCATGGTGCGCAACGCTTCGGGCGCGCGCTTGACAACTTCGTCGAGGGCATCCTCGTAATAGGCGATCGCCTCGTCGCTGGTAAAGTCGGTATCGCCCGTCACCACATAGACGGGGTCGAACTCGCCCAGGTTCTCGACGACGCGGGCAACGTGGGCACGGACCTCCTCGCGCGGCATAACCTCGGCACCGCAACGCTCAGCAATCTTGGCGCCCCAGGTACCGGGCACGTAGTTGCACCACATAAGCACGAGTGCCGGACGAATGCCGTGCTCGACGGCAGCGCGGCACATGGCAGCAGCACGGTCCCAGTACGCCTGGTTGGGACGGGACCAATCAAAATGCACGCCGTCCTCGCTGGCATAGGGCCAAATGCCCAGATCGGGACAGCAGCGGTCCCACTGCGGCAGCGTGTTGATCTGCAGCACGTTCATGCCCTGCTCGGCGCGACGGGTCAGATAGTAGTCCCAATCGGCCTCGGTAATGCTCGTAAACGCGCTCCAGCACGTATCGGCAAACCAAAAGAACGGTTTGCCCTCGCACAAAAAGCCGTCCTGACGACCGTTAACGGTCAGCTTTCCCAAACTCATCTGCATGCCCTTTCGTTTGATAAAGGAGTTGCGAACCGGCAGATTCTTTCGCGGTAACCCCGCGCGAAAGCCCCTGGCGCTTAGCAAGCCCCGGCGAGTAGGCGCCGCGCGCCCCCAATCAGTCTACCTTGTAAGAAGGGCCCCGCCGGGCTTGCGCCTGACGGGGCCCTGTCGTGTAGGTAAGGTCGTATGCGTCCGAATGGTTTGGCCTTAGGCCTCCATCTCGGCGAGCTCCTCCTTGGAGAAGCCAGTGGCAAAGACGACGGCAGCGGCGATGACAAAGGAGATTGCCATACCGACGATAGCCCAGACGGTGTTCATCTGGCCACCCTGCAGGTAGTTGGTGAAGACCAGGAAGTTGGAGGCACCGCCGGCCAGGTAGTAGGTAACACCCATGAGGCCGGAGAACACAGCGCCGATAGCACCGCCGATAAACATACCGAGCATGGTGCGACGGAAGCGCATGAGGATACCGAAGAGTGCGGGCTCGGTGACGCCGCCGGCGATGGCGGAGATGACGTAACCCAGAGCAAGACCCTTCTCGTCGGGGTTCCTCATCTTGAGGAAGGCACCGAAGGCGCAGCCCCAGACAGCGGCCATAGCGCAGTTGGTGGAAACGAAGACGAAGGGATCGTAGCCGGCAGCGATGATCTGAACCTGAGCGAGCAGGATGACGGGCATGTGCATGCCGCAGACCACGAAGAGCTGCCAGAAGGCGCCGAGGATGGCCATGACGATCAGGATACCGATACCGCCAAGGTCAGCAAGACCAAAGAGGGCGTTGGCGATGAGGCTGCCGATCTCGTTGCCGATCGGGGCAAGGACGATGAAGGCGATGGGGATGGTGACGATCATGGTGCAGAACGGCGTGAAGACCGTGGACAGCACGTCGGGCATGACCTTCTTAAAGAACTTCTCGACAAAGTACAGGACCGGCACCGAGAGGATGATCGGCAGGACGGACTGCTGGTAGTTGGCAGCGGCGATCTGGATGCCGTAGACGGAGATGATTCCGCCACCCTCCTGAGTCGCGACACTCACGACGGACGGGGCCATGAGAGCACCGCCGAGGAGCATGCCCAGAACCGGAGAGGCGCCGAGCTTCTTAGCAGCGGCATAGCCCAGGTAAATGGGGATAAAGGTAAACGTGGCCTCGTACAGGGTGGTGTAGAGGAACGTGTAGGTCGGATCGGTATCGGAGAGAACGCCGAGCATGGTGGGACCGAGGACCGCGGCGATGGTGCGGAACAGACCGCCGGCCATGAGCAGCGGGATCAGCTGGGTCATGGAGCCCGACAGATAGTCGAGGATGATGTTGGGCAGGTTCTTGAGCTCGAACTTCTCCTTAGGAGCGTCGAGGTTCTCGTCGACCGCGGCACCCTGCTTGACGCCGGACATGGCGACGAACTCGGCGAGCACCTTGGGCACGTTCTGGCCGATGATGACCTGGAGCTGGCTGCCGGCGAACTGGCAACCCAGAACACCCTTGACCTTCTTGATCTTCTCCACGTCGGCCTTGCTGTTATCCTTGAGCGTCAGACGCAGGCGCGTCATGCAGTTGGTGGCGACGGCAACATTCTCCGCACCGCCCACGAGCTCGAGGACATCGGTGGCAATCTGCTTGTTATCTACTGCCATGGGACCCCTCCCCATATCATCGTGTGCCTACCCGTTTGGACGTAGGCACGCCTTTGGCCCGGCGACTATAACCCCTTACGGCTGCCGAGCCCCTGGATACGCTGTCGTAAACAATCTGTTTACTGAACGTTTACAGCGTTTAGTTTACACGGAGCGCTGAATTTGTGGCAGTTTTGCCGTTTGCAGTCCGGTGAACGGTAGAAAATCGGGGGTGAACGTAATTGAATGCCAAGGCATTACATATAGTGCCATTTATTTATAAATGGCCGTCTACGTGGGATTTTATATAATCTGGCACCCAAATGCCTTGTTGACTCATCAACAAAAGCCCTGCTAGATAGTAGTAAACGAGTGTTTAGCAGTTCATTGAGCGTTTGATGCGACCGTTTACCGAGTTCATCTGCTTATTCTCTAATTCTGCTTTACACTAAACATGTTTAGATTGTATTGCCGCGATTGTTTAGCATGCGCGGCGCAAGGGAGGCAGCTCATGGAACTCAAATCGTGTACCTACGCAACCGTCACCACCTTGGGCGACTTTGGCCCTTGGATCAGCAAGGTCGTTCTCGACCTACCCTGCACCGTGCGCGCCAACGATGTCGATGCGAACACTTTCCATATATATGTAGAGCGTCACGAGCGCACGGGCGAGGTCCTGATGCGCAAGGAGCACGGCGCCGACCATGCCGCGCCCTCCGTGGGTTACATCGACGTTCTCGCCGCGTATCCGTGTGATGAGAACGGCCGCAAGCTCGCCGTGGGCACCCATGTGGCACTCGAAGTCGCCGAGCAGCGCCTGACCAAAAAGATCGAAGGCGGCGTCATGGGCTCGCGCATGCTCGATGACCAGCTGCGCATCACGCAGCTCGCGGCTCTTCCCGGCGACGACGGCGACGACCCCACCTGCGGTCTGGTCTTCGATGCCTGCCGCGGCGACATCTGCCCCGCGCTCAAGGGCTGGAGCAATGCCGTACAAAAGACCGCCGTCAATGGTATTGCGCTCGAGTACGGCTTCTTTGAGCCCAGCTTTAAGGCAGAGGACTCGGCCTGCTTCAATCCCTTCGCGCCCGAGGCCACGGTCGTGCCCCAAAAGGCCCCGCTCGTGGTGTACCTGCACGGCGCCGGCGAAGGCAAGGGTGCCACGCAGGGCGAAGGCGCCACGCGCGCCTATATCGGCAACCGCGTGACAGCCATTAGCCAGGCGCAAATCCAGCGCTACTTTGGCGGCTTTGCCTGGGTGCTCGTGCCGCAGTCGCCCACGTTTTGGATGGACAACGGCGTCGAGCAGCTCGGTCGCTCCAACCAGAGCATCTACTCCCCCGTACTCAAGGCGCTCATCGACGAGTTTGTCGCCGAGCATGCCGATCGCATCGATACCGACCGCATCGTGGTCGCCGGCCTCTCCAACGGCGGCTTTATGACCCTGCGCCTGTGCGCCGACTACCCCGATTTCTTCGCCGCCGGCCTTCCCTGCTGTGCCCCGTGGTACAACGCCACGGACGAGGACGTAGCCGCGCTCGCCAAGACGCCGCTGTGGTTTACGCACTCCAAGGGCGATGAGCTCGTGTCTCCGCAACAGACCGTGCTGCCGCTCACAGCACGCCTGCGTGACGCCGGAGCCAACGTGCACCTTACCTACTTTAGTCATGTCGAGGACCTGACCGGGCGCTATCGCGAGGCCGACGGCTCGCCCAAGAAGACGTTCAACCACGGCGTGTGGATCCATCAATTCAACGACCTGTGTTATCAAGACTTCGACGGGGGCAACGTACTCATCGACGGCGAGCCGGTGGGCTGCTGGGAGTGGTCGGCCAGAGTTTCGAGGTAGCCATCCCATCGGGGGCCCTGACCTTTAGTTCTGTAAACGTCCTCGCGCATGAGCCCCGCTTTTCCTGCTCCTTCGGAGCATCGGATAAGCGGGGCCCGCGCTGCGGAATGTTTACAGAACTAAAGGTCAGGGCCCCCTAAGTTAACGTTGTTCGAAACGCTGGCCGGGCGCTACCGGCAGCACGCCGGGTCGGCGGCGATGGGGGCGTGGGTCCCGTCTTGCCCTGCGCGTAACTGGCTGAATTGATTTTGATTGGAGCTGTTCCTATGTCCCAAGAGTTAACTCGGGTGATTGTTACCACTGATATGGAAGTCGATGATATGAACTCGCTCATTCATTTGGCTCTGTATCTTAATGTGCTTGATGTTCAGGCCGTGGTGTATACGGCTTCGCAGTATCACTTTCTTGGGGATGGGGTTCATACGCTCGGCGAGGTGAATTCGCATTGGCGGACCAAAGGGCGTCGCTCTTATGAGTGGGCTGTTGTGCCTCATGAGCCCGATCCGCTGGCCGGCGAGCTTCGTGAATATCGACCGTTTCCCGAGCATTGGATTGAGAGTCTCTGGAGTAATGAATATGCCCAGGCTTGGCCGCAGTTGCAGGCGAATGCGGACGCTGCCGGTGAGCCGCCGTTTCCCACGCCTGCCCAGATGATCGAGCGAACCTTTGTGGGAAATGTTGCCTTTGAAGGTGATGTAACTGAGGAAACCGAGGGGTCTCGCGTAATTGCGCAGGCGATTTTGAATGATGATCCGCGTACGTTATGGCTGCTCAGCTGGGGTGGCATGAACACCATCGTTCGCGCCCTCATGAGCATTGCCGAGTGTTATCGCGCCACGCCCGAATGGCCTGCCGTGCAGCAGCGGGTCTATCAGAAGGTGCGCGTGATGGGCGTTGCCGATGGCGTGGGGCAGGACAACTCATGGCTCGACCATGGACGTGAGCTCTTTCCCGAGCTCATCTTTTGGTGTGTGCCCTATATGTATGGCGGCTATGTCGATGCCAAGATGGCTCAACCCGATACGCTGCCGCTGTTTAAGGCACCTTGGCCCGAGCAAAATCTCACGCAGGGTAACGGCCCCCTCATGGCACGCTACATGCTCTATGGCGACGGCAAGGTCTACGAAAACGAGCCCGAGCGCTTTCAGTTTGGCAAGCATGCCCGTCTGGATTGGGGTCTAGAAGGCATACCCGCGATGCAGTTTGAGCGCGGCGACTTTATGGCCGAAGGCGACAGCATGACCTATATTCCGCTGCTGCCGTTTGGCCTGCGCGGTATCGACGACCGCGGCTTCGACACGCTGCTCGGCCGTATGTTCCTCGACGGTCACCCCGACTCGGACGCACCCGCCGGTTTTGCCGCCATCGGCACGCCCGTAGACGGCAACCCCAATCCCTACCTGCGCGCCTATCAGGAAGACTTTGCCGCCCGCGCGCAATGGTGCGCCCATGATCCGGCAGCTTGCTCGCATCCGGCACATGCTGTCGAGGTCACGGCCGACCGCAGCGCTACAGCCGGCGAGCGCGTCGCCCTTGCAGCGACTGTCGTCGACCCCGACGGTAAGGGCTTTGATGCACATTGGGATGTCGCCGTGAACCCGTCGAGCTATGCAGGCGCGCAGGATCTTTCGCTATGGCAGGAATGCGCGGTGAGCACCGCTTTTATCGTGCCCGCCGACGCGCAGCCCGGCAACCGCTTCGTGCTCACCCTTACCGTGCAGACACGCGCCGAGCGCCCCTGCAGCCGCTACGCCCAGATTGCCGTGACCGTGGCATAGCAAGGACGGCGCCCACATTCGGCATGGAGCGTCCCCAACTGCCACTCATTTAAGTGCGTCCCCAATGAGTGAGTACGCCCCCCAATGAGAGCCCCATCGACTAGTCGAAAATGGGCCATGTGTCCCAGTTGTGGAGACTCGTTGAGCCATCTGGGTATCGTGAAAGATCGCGCACTCCCCCATCATCAAAAGTGACACACGCTACCTGTTGATGGGAGGCAACCATGGGCTTCTTTGACAAGATGTTCGAGAAGAAAGAGTGCGCGATTTGCGGTACCGAGCTGGGACTTTTGGGAAAGACCAAGATCAGCGAAGGCTACCTGTGCAAAGAGTGCGCCGGCAAGCTCTCCCCCTACTTCCACGGCTATCGCTCCAGCACCGCGGACGATATCCGCGAGCAACTCGCCTACCGCGAGGCCAACGCCGAGCGCCTGGCCTCGTTCAACCCCACGCGCACGCTCTCTGCCGGGCGCACCAACATCATGCTCGATGAGGACGCGGGCCTGCTAATCATCACTTCGCAGAGCCGCTGGCGCGACGCCAATCCCGACATCATCGAGTTCTCACAGGTACTCGGCTGCGATATGGATATCGACGAGCATCGCACCGAGATCTATCGCGAGACCAAGGACGGCGAGCGTGAGAGCTACAACCCGCCGCGCTACGACCTGGATTACGATTTTAATCTGACCATCCACGTCAACACGCCGTACTTTACCGAGATCAACCTGCGCGTGAACGACTCCACCATCGATCAGCGCGGTTCCATCGAATACCGCGAGGCCAGGCGCCAGGCAACCGAAGTTCGCGACGCGCTGGTACAGCTGCGCCAGGAAACGCGCGACAGCGTCGTGGCCGCCAAGGCCCCCAAGACCGCGGTCACCTGCCCCTTCTGCGGTGCAACCACCATTCCCGATGCCAGTGGGCGCTGCGAATACTGCGGCGGCGCCATCGGCGCATAGCCTCCGGCACGGAAAGGACCGATCATGGCCTTCGAGAGCGTCAACTATCAGTGCCCCGCGTGTGGCGGTCCCCTTCACTTTGCCAGTGCCGAGCAAAAGCTCGTCTGCGACTACTGCGATTCGCGTTTTGAAGTCGAAGAAGTCGAGGCCCTCTATCGCGAGCGCCAGGACAAGGCAGATGCCAAAGCCGATGCCGCAGCCGCGGCCCCCAAGCCTGCTGTCGACGATGCCGTGCAGGAGCTGGCTCAAAACGCCGGCTACATCTGCTCATCGTGCGGTGCCGAGCTGGTCTCGGACGGCACTGTCGCCGTTACCACCTGCCCATACTGCGGCAACTCCGCCGTGGCACCCGGCCAGCTCTCGGGCGACTTCTCACCCGACCTGGTGATTCCGTTTAAGCTCGGGCGCGACGATGTCATGGCCGCGCTCAAAGACCACTACAAGGGCAAGATCCTGCTGCCCAAGAGCTTTGTCACCGGCAACCACATCGACGAAGTCCAAGGTGTCTACGTGCCGTTTTGGCTCTACGGTGCCCACGTGGACGGCGAAGTGCACTTCGATGCGACCAACGAGACTGTAACCGAGGAATCCGACCGCACCGTCACGACCACCGACCACTACGACGCCTACCGTAAGGGCAATATCTCGTTTGAGCGCGTGCCCGTCGACGGATCGTCCAAGATGCCCGACGGCCATATGGACGCCATCGAGCCGTTTGACTACGACGCGCTGTGCCCGTTTTCGGTCGCGTATATGCCCGGCTACATCGCCAACCGCTACGACGAAGATTGCGAGACCTGCAAGGCACGTGCCGAGCGCCGCATGGAGGAGAGCACGATCTCGGCCCTGCGCGAGACCGTCGTCGACGAATATGACGACGCCACGGTCGAAAGCAAGCAGCTCGACTACACCTGGGAAGACAGCGACTACGCCCTGTTCCCCGTGTGGATGCTTTCCACCTCGTGGAACGGCAAGAGTTATCTGTTTGCCATGAACGGCCAGACCGGTCGCATGGTCGGCGAGCTCCCCTGCTCCAAGCCCAAGCTCGCCATCGCCTCGGTGCTGTTCTTTGTGATCGGGTTTGTCCTCTCCCAGATTCTCTTTATGGGAGAGAACGCCTTCGATCCGGACTACCTCACCTTTGATGTCGAGGGCATCCTCATCAACATCGTCGCGCCACTGATCATCGTAATCATCGCGGACGTGTTGCTGGTAGGCCAGCTCAAGACGGCCAACGAGGCAACCCACGCCGACTACTACTGCGGAGAGCTCGACCTGACCGAGAAGCACGACACCTTCAGCCACACCGAGACCACCGTTGTCATGAAGGACAACAAGGACGATTAGCCATTCTGACCAATACCACCCGGCCTTTGACGAGAAAGGAAGATCACCATGGGACTCTTGAAAGCTGGATTGGGAGCTGCCGGCGGCGTCATGGCCGACCAGTGGAAGGAATTTATCTATTGCGAATCGATGCCTGCTGACGTCTTGGCCTGCAAGGGCAGCAAACGCACCGGTGGCCGCAGCTCCAACACGCGCGGCGAGGACAACGTCATCTCCAACGGCTCGGTCATCGCCGTCAACGACGGCCAGGGCATGCTCGTGGTGCAAAACGGCAAGATCATCGAAGTCGCGCTGGAGCCCGGTGAGTTTGTCTTCGACACCGGCAGCGAGCCGAGCGTCTTTAGCGGCAACCTGGGCGATTCCATCAAGGAGACGTTCGCCAATATCGGCAGCCGCTTTACCTTTGGCGGCGACGCGGGCAAGGACCAGCGTGTCTACTTCATTAACACCAAGGAGATCATCGGCAACAAGTACGGCACCGCCTCGCCCGTGCCCTTCCGCGTGGTCGATAACAACATTGGCCTGGACGTCGACATCTCCGTGCGCTGCAACGGCGAGTATTCGTACCGCATCACCAACCCGCTGCTGTTCTACACCAACGTGTGCGGCAACGTGACCGATAGCTACACGCGCGATAAGATCGACAGCCAGCTTAAGTCCGAGCTGCTCACCGCTCTGCAGCCCGCCTTTGCCAAGATCTCGGAGATGGGCATTCGCTACAGCGCCATCCCCGGTCACACCACCGAGCTCGCCCGCGCGCTCAACGAGGTCCTCTCGGCCGACTGGCGCGACCTGCGTGGTGTCGAAATCGTGAGCTTTGGCGTCAACTCCATCGCCGCCTCGCAAGAAGACGAGCAGATGATCAAGGACCTGCAGAAGGCCGCGGTCATGCGCGATCCCACCATGGCAGCCGCCAACATCGCCAGCGCCCAGAGCGATGCGATGCGCGCGGCAGCCGCCAACCCCAACGGCGCGATGGCCGGCTTTATGGGCATGGGCATGGCGGGCGGCATGGGCGGCATGAACGCCAGCCAGCTGTTCGCCGCCGGCCAGGCACAGCAGCAGGCTGCCCCACAGCCAGCTCCGGCACCCGCCCCCGCACCGGCTCCTTCCGCTGCCCCCGCGGCCGGCACGTGGACCTGCAGCTGCGGTGCCACCAACACTGGCAAGTTCTGCTCCGAGTGCGGTAGTCCCGCACCCGCCCCGGCACCGGCCAAGTGGTTCTGCCCCAACTGCGGCAGCGAAAACGGCGGCAAGTTCTGCAGCAACTGCGGAACGCCCCGGCCCTAGCCCCTCTATCTGGTAATTGGCGGGGGATCCGCCACCCCCGCATTTGCTTCTATGGGTTTCGTTCGATAAAGGAGGACACCATGAAGACAACGTTCAAAAAGTCCGTACTCGCATTTCTGACATGCGTCCTGGCGCTCGCCTTTGCCCTGACGGGCTGCAGCGGCGGGGGCAAAGACCCCAAGGCCAACTTCGTCGGCAGCTGGGAACTCTCGGGTGGAACCGTGGAGGGCGAAGAGCTGACCGATGAGTACATGAAGATGCTCGAGGATTGGGGTGTCCACTGCGTCCTGATTCTCGATGAGGACGGCACAGGCGCCCTCGACCTGTTCCTTGAAGTCGTCGACCTTAAATGGGAGGCAAAGGACGCCACCACCGTAACCATCACCGCCGAAGACGAGTCGCATGACATGAAGCTCAAGGACGGCAAACTCACCCTCGAAGAAGATGACGGCAATCTTGTCTTTACCAAGTCCGACAAGGACCTGTCCGGTACGGTGAAGAAGGATCGCGAGGCGGCCGAGAAGGAAGAGGAGATCGATGAGGCCGTCGAAGACGACGATGTCCAGAGCATCGAAATCTCCCCCGCCGTCACCGTCGCCGATGACGATCTGTGCACCATCACCATCACCGAGAAGTTCAAGGACGACTGGGGCGACATCGGCTTTGTCGTCAACATCACCAACAAGAGCGACAAGGACCTGACCTTCTACGCTCCTTCCGGCAAGACCAACGTCAACGGCACCATGAAGGAACCCTGGTTCTCGGCTCACCTGATGCCCGGCACCAACGCCACCGAGGAATTCACGTTCTCGAACGGCGAGCTTGACAGCCTTGACGACCTGGTCAATACGACCATCGGCATCGACGCCTACCTGACCGATTCCTACGAGGACGTCGCCTCTTACAGCGCAACCATCGCGTAACGGCAGACACCGATAGCCGCGGATTGGCGGACACATCCGCGCACATGTCAGGCGGGACCGCAGGAGTTGATCCTGCGGCCCCGCCGCTTTATGCCGATGCGTAACGAGCGTTAGCGCTCCATGTTGGGAACGATGCTGCCCTCCGTTACTGCGCGCACGGCCAGGCGCATGATGTTGTCGTAGCCGGTCTTATTGAGAATCTCCGAGATGCGGCGTTTGATGGTGCCCTCGCTCATAAACAGCTCGGCCGCGATCTCGCGGCGGCTCTTACCCTCGCAGGCAAGGCGCAAGATCGACAGCTCGACATCGTCGAGGGCCGCCGTGCCCGAGAAGATGCTCTCGGGCGGCTTGGGAAACGTGCAGTAACCCGCCAGCGTGGAGCGCATCACGGCGAATAGCTCGTCGATACCGACGTTCTTGTACACAAAGCTGTCGACGCCCGCCTCGCGCGCCTGGTCCACAAAAGTAATTTCGGGCATACCCGTCATGATAATGACGCGGCACTCGGGCAGTTGTTCTTTGATGCGCGCCGCCGCCACGATGCCGTTGGAATCATGCTCGGTGCATACGTCCATCAGTATCATGTCCGGGCGCTCCTTGAGCGCGACACCCAAGGCCTCGGAAGCATCGGCAATGGCGGAAACAACGGTCATATCGGGCTGGTCGCCAACGGAGCGTGCCAGGCTTTCGCGCAGAATGGCCTGGTCTTCGACAATTAACACGCGAATCATGAGTTTCTCCTTTGGGACGTGTCGTTGGCGTTAAGCGGAATGGATACCGTAAGCGTAAAGGGCGGGGCGGCGTGGACCTCTAGACTGCCACCCAGATCTTGCGCGACATGCCTCATACCTGGGATACCCGTTCCCTCGCGATACGATACGGGGGCCGGAGACCCGTCGTTAGAAATCGTCATGCGTGCGACGGCGTCAGCATCCATCCCCTCCTGCCACAGGCGCACATGGACCCGATGCGCCTGCGCATGCTTGGTGGCATTGGTCGAGGCCTCGCGAATAATCTGCAAAAATGCGGCGGCGACACGCGCGTCCTCAGGCAGCGCACCCTCAACATCGATCTGCACACTCACCAGGCCAAAAGCATGGACGATATCACCCAGCTGCTCTGCAGGCTCGCTAGCACCGCCACTGCGCAAATCGGCGGCGATTGAGCGCAGCAACGGGTCAATCTGCTCGAGCGACTCATCGTCCAGACGCCCTTCCTCCAAATAGCGATGAAGAATGGACAGGCGCTGCCCGATCACGTCGTGCACGCGGGCACGCATACGCAGGTAGGCCGCATTGTCGGCAACCTTTTTAACTTCTTCGATCTGGGCCTGGAGTTCTTGGCCCGCAAGCTCAAGCAGGTGGTTGGCTTGCGCCAGGCGGTCGTAGGCGTGTGCGTATTCCGTCACGTCCAGGCCGATAATGCGCTCAAAGGGGCGGCCCGAAACCATAACCTCGTCGTGCACAAATAGGCGAATCTCGGCGGGAGAAATCTCGATCACGGCGCGAGCATCACCAAAACGGTCCAAGTTAATCCGCACACGGTTCCTACTGCTTTCGGGCATTTGCATGCTAAGCTTGCGCAGGTCGTTCCATGTGCCGCTCATGTCACCTAGATCGGTGGGCATATGAAGTTCCACCAGGTTTTTGCGCATGCAGCGGTTCATGAGCAGCGGACGGCCCCTCGGGTCCAGATACAGGATGCCCACGGGAATCACGTTGATGGTCTCGATCGTCGAGAACGTGGTGATATCCTCCTGGCGGTTACGGACGTCCATCAAGAGCGCCGCGATGGAACGGAACAGGAAGAACGCTCCCTCTGCGATAAGGACAACGGTCCACACCGAGCCCATGGCAAAAACCATCGGCGGTGTAACGGCGACAACAAGCAGCAGCTCGACCAGCATGACGGGGCGACGATAGTGCACCATAAGTACCACGCCATAGGCAAAGATCGCGGCATTGAGCCACAACGCTCCGCCCATTGCCCTGGCGCAAACGTCAAGCGGCGCCACCAAATACGAGCCAGACGACGCGAATAAGATCAGCGCCGAAATCATCAGGTGAAGCACAAGACTCGCCTCGTAGGCGCAAATCACCTTACGGTTATAGGACGAGCGGCGCGATGCGATGAGCGGAACGTGGATCGTCTGCAGACACGCAGCCAGGGCAAAGACAACATCGAGCGCAACGATTTGGGGAAGAATGAGCGAAATCTGCATCGTCACCCACCCGCCCTCGGCATCAAGACGATCATGCGCAGCTGGCCGGGCTCGCCCTCAAGGCGGTATGCCACGTTACGCCCTTGCAGAGCGCTTTCGAGCTCTTGCGCAGCGGGCGTCTGCGAAAGATCTTCACCATCGTTGGAAAAAAGCGTGGCGCGCAGCTCGACACTGCATCGGTCATGGTCGTCCAAGTGATACATAAGCGCCGGATGGTCGGTAGTGTAGGCAAAAAACGCAAAGTCATACACGCAGTCGTACAGGGCGCTTACCGTACTGGCGTGCAACGGGCGCCGTATGGCGATAATCGAGGCGCAATCGATATCGATGGTGCGCAGGTCGCTTGCGAGCTCGTTGGCGATGAGCTGAATGCGGTCGCGATCAAAACCGCTCTCCCCGTGCTGTGCCAACGTGAGCGACCCCTTGCGCTTGCAATAGGCGACGAGCATCTTGGCGCGCTGCAGCATACGGTAGCGCTCGTGCGAAGACGCTTCGTCGGTCAACGGCGGCAGCGAGCCCAGCAGGTCGTACATCCCTTCGAGCGCGCGGGCAAGCGCCTGGTCCACGTCTTGGACCAGCAAGGTCTCGGCCTCTTGATCTGCCAAATGCGTCTTAAGGTCGTAGTCGGCGGCGAGCAGCTCGTTTTGACGCTGCAGCTCCATGCGACGATGTGCCAGTTCACGGTTAAGCTCGTTGAGCTCCGACACGTCTTGGGCAAGCAGCGCCGATCCACCCAGCAGCGGAAAGGCACGGTACATCACATCGGGATCGGACGCTACGGCAAAGGCATGGGCGCGGCCGTGCTCCTGGGCTCGCAGCTCTTCGCACACGCCTACCGACATTGGCTTTGACACTGGCGTGGCATAGACTTCCTGCAGGTCGCGCGTTAGGACTTTGAGGTCGAGCGGCAAGGTGTCGAAAATGCCGGCGATGTCGTGATATGACGGAACGACACCGCAATCGAGACAGATTTCCATCGCCACCACGCACAAGACGCAATAGATGAGCGAGAAGTTGAGCCTCCATGCCCAGGGCACGCGCAGCGCATATGAGATGGCAAAGAACGCGCCGCCCAGCAGCACGAGCGCCGCCGTGCCCGAGAAACGTTGGATGCGAAAGGACGAGGACCGGCCCACCAGGATAAAAAAGGCCACAAAGTTAAAGGCCGTCCACACGAGGACGGCGAAATAACCCCAGCCGTACGTGTAATCGTTGCTCCAGGTGTCGCTTGTACGGTCAAAGTGGAAGACCTGCTGGTGAAAATCGTTGGTGAGCACAAATCCGATAAGCAGGATGGCCGCAATCCACAGCGCAACGCAGTAGCGGCGACCCAGGCGGTGTTGCTCCAGGCCCGCAAGGCGCAGACCACACAACTGGTAGAGCAGCGGAATGAGCGTCATGGGCACGTAGTACAGGTACCACAGCACAGTGGCATAGAACGGCGTGAATGACTTGTACTTGAGAATGACTTCGATCATCCACAGGGTACAGATGGTGGCGACGGCAACAAGGCGGCGGCGCAACACATAGTCCAAACAGCGCAGATAGACCGATACGCCCCAGATCGAAAATACAATTGCGGCGACAAGCAGCGGGAGAGAGCTCGAGTGGACGAGCGCATCCACGACCTCTTCGGACACCTCGCTATAGGCGGGCACGGCGTTAGATAGTTTGGGGTCGAAGGCGAACAGCGCCGGCAAGACTGCCAAAAGCATGAGGAACAGCGCGGTGATGGCGCCGGCGATAGCAAAGACGCGGTGACGGTACACCTGATGTGTTATGCCAACAAGAAATCGCGGCATGGCGAAGAGCCTGCCACCCCTGGGATCCGCAACCGGCGCGGTCCGGGCGGCCGCGTGGCCGATATGTCGCTCGCGGGTACCCATAGTGCTTTTAGTGTACCGACAGATGGGTCGAAAAAGCGGGCCGCATGTCCCAAAATCCGCAGACGGCAAGGCGCCCGGCGAGCACATACTCGCCGAGCGCCTTGGTTAGGAGGCTATGAAGTTGAGTGTCTCAGCTTCCTTAGGACAGGTCCTCACCATTCGTTTCAATGACATGCTTGTACCAGTCAAAGCTCTTCTTCTTGGAGCGCTTGAGGGTGCCGTTGCCTGCATCGTCGCGATCGACGTAGATAAAGCCGTAGCGCTTGGACATCTCGCCCGTGCCGGCAGACACCAGGTCGATCGGGCCCCAGGTGGTGTAGCCCAGCAGGTCAACGCCGTCCTCGGTCACCGCATCGCGCATCGCGGCGATATGCTGGCGCAGGTAGTCGATACGGTAGTCGTCGTTGATGGAGCCGTCCTCCTCGACAACATCCTTGGCGCCCAGGCCGTTCTCAACCACAAACAGCGGCTTCTGATAACGGTCGAACAGGTCGTTGAGCGTAATACGGAAGCCCAGCGGATCGATGGCCCAGCCCCACTGGCTCTCCTGCAGGTAGGGGTTCTTGGCGCCGGCGAAGGCGTTGCCCTGGGTGCGCTCGACATCGGGGTTATCGGCACCGGCGGAGCAACGGGTGCTGTAGTAGCTAAAGCTGATGAAGTCGACGGTGTTAGCGGCCAGGATCTCGCGGTCCTCGTCCGTCATACCCACATCGATGCCTAGACGCTCGAGCTTCTTGACGGCATAGGCCGGGTAGTAGCCACGGCTCTGGACGTCAACGAAGAAGTAATTGTCCTGGTTGTCGAGCTGTGCCTGGCGCACATCGCCCGGACGGCAGCTGTAGGGATAGTAGCTACCTGCGGCAAGCATGCAGCCGATCTTGATCTCGGGGTCGATCTCGTGGGCAATCTTGGTTGCCCAAGCGCTGGCGACGAGCTCGTTGTGGGCGGCCAGGTACTCGACAGCCTCCTTGTTCTCGCCCTCCTCAAAGACCAGACCGGCACCCATAAACGGCAGGTGCAGGATCATATTGATCTCGTTGAAGGTGAGCCAGTACTTCACCAGACCCTTGTAGCGGGTGAAGATCGTGGTTGCGAGGTTCTTGTAGAAGTCGATGAGCTTGCGGTTGCGCCAGCCGCCGTACTCCTTGATGAGGTGAATCGGGCAGTCGAAGTGCGTGATGGTCACGAGCGGCTCGATGCCGTGCGCCTGGCACTCGCGGAACACGTCCTCGTAGAAGGCCAAGCCGGCCTCGTTGGGCTCGGTCTCGTCACCGTTGGGGAAGATGCGGGTCCACGCCAGGCTCATGCGGAAGGTCTTAAAGCCCATCTCGGCAAAGAGAGCGATATCCTCCTTGTAATGGTGATAGAAATCGATGCCGGTCTGCGCGGGATAGTAATAGCCGTCCTCGAAGTCGAGCATTTTGCGCTGGCCGGAGACCACCGCATAGCGCTCGGGGCCGTGCGGAGCCACGTCCACGTTGGCAAGGCCGCGACCGTCCACGTCGTAGGCGCCCTCGCACTGATTGGCAGCCGTCGCGCCGCCCCACAGGAAGTCATTACGGAAAGCCATGTATCGATCCTTTCGCACGCTGTTGTCATAGGCCCAGTATCCCTGCAAACAACGCGTCGCTCAACGGCAACGGCGCAGGCCGATACTTCTTTTCGCGCGCAGGCGCCCGGCAGCCACCCCGCCTGACACTTTTTGATACCCACCTGCCCAAGCCGCCACAAAGGGGATAGGCACCTTTGTGATGGATTGGGCCCGGTTTGTCTCGATCTGTAACATCTAGGCCGCCAAAATCGGGCCTGGTGTTACAGATCGAGATTGTTCGGCCTGTCCCCTGCAGTTTGTCTAAATCTGTAACAGGTAGAGACGATTTAGCCCGCTAGATGTTACGGATTGAGACAGAAGATTCTAGTCGCAGGCGATGTCGAGGTTTTTGCCGGTGAGACCTACATAACCGCCTTCGCTCAGCAACTCATTTGACTGAATAGGAAAAAAAGGAAAAAATAGGAAAAAAAGGAAAGGAAAGTCATGACTGAAACCATCTTCTCCCCCTCATTTGGAAATCGCCCGTCCTATCTGGTGGGGCGCGGGAACGTGATTTCGACATTCATCTCCGGTCTTGAGCAGGAGCCGGGCAATCGTGACCGAGCCATGCTCATGCTCGGCCAGCGAGGCAGTGGCAAAACGGTTCTCCTGTGGGAGCTCGCCGATCGCGCACGCAAGCTCGGCTTTGTTGTCGCCACGCCCACCGTAGCCTCCGAGGACATGCTCGAGCGCATTGTTGAGAAGATCCAGGAAGCAGGCGAGCCTTACGTCAACAAGCATCGTCTCCCCAAACTTACAGGTGACAGTTTGAGCGTCTTCGGTTTCTCGGCAGGCCTCGAGTTCACACGAGACGTGCAGGAGACCAAAAGCTTTCAGTTCAAGCTCACGCAGCTGGCGCGCAAACTGACCGAGCAGGGACACGGCATCCTCATCCTCATCGACGAGCTCCAAGCAAATTCACCCGAGATCAGACAGCTCGTCACCGCCTATCAAGAGCTGGTCGGCGAACGGCTCAACGTCGCGCTCGTCATGGCGGGCCTCCCGGGAGCAGTCTCCGCGACACTCAACGACCGCGTACTGACATTTCTCAACCGCGCACGCAAAGTCACGCTCGAACCGCTTTCAGTCGGAGATGTCGATGCATATTATCAGCGGGCTTTCGAAGAGCTCGACCTTGATATTCCAGGCGATCTTCGCCTCCGTGCCGCTCGTGCAACCCAAGGTTCGCCCTATATGCTGCAGCTCATCGGCTACAACATCGCCAATCGCTGCAAGGCCGGAAAACGCGTAACGCCAGAGCAAGTCGACGGAGCTATCGAAGCGTCAAAGGCCGATTTCGAAAACGATGTTTGTGAAACGACGCTCGCCGCGCTATCGGACCAAGACGTCGCGTTTCTCGACGCAATGGCTGATGACGAAGACACCGTTTCGCGCATTTCCGATGTAGCGAAGCGCATGTCGGTCACACCCGACTATGCGCAAAAGTATCGCCGACGCCTCATCGACGCCGGCGTTATCGAACAGGCACGCCGCGGCTACGTGCGCTTTGCCGTCCCATATATGGCTGACTATCTGCGCAGCCAGCTCTAGGCAGCCACCACAAAGGGGACAGGCACCTTTGTGGTGGCTGGGGGCGGTTTGTCTCGATCTGTAACAGTTAGGCCGCCAAAACCGGGCCTGGTGTTACAGATCGAGATTTTTCGGGCGGCCCTCTACGGTTTGTCTCGATCTGTAACAGGTAGAGACAATTTAGCCCGCTAGATGTTACAGATCGAGACAGAAGATTCTAGTCGCAAGTGATGTCGAGGTTCTTGCCGATGAGGCCTACGTAGCCGCCTTCGGTTGCCTTGGGGCTGTCAGCGTGGCAGAGGACCCACTTGTCGGCCTTCCAGTAGCAGTAGCTGTCGCCGGCCGCGGGCATGTCGGCCGCAGCCTCGGGACGCGGACCGTTGGTGCCGGCGGGTAGCGCCACCATCACCTGGAAGCCGCCGTCGTCGACCATGCAGGGCGTGTAGTGGAGCGTGGTGTTGAAGACTTCGACGACCGTACCCGCCGGTACGCGGAACGCCTTGACGTACGCGGTGTCGAGCTTGCCGTCCTCGATCTCCCAGCGATGCGCCACAAGCAGGATAAAGTCGCGTGCGCCCAGGTTAAACTCGCTGGCGCGGTGATACTCCAGGCAGTTGAGACGCGTGTTGTGCCCGTTGCACCAGCCGAGCTGGAAGGGACGGCCACCAAACATGAGAAAGCCCAGTTTGTCGGCATCCTTGACGCCCTCGAGCTCCGGCGCGCTCGCCACGTATTTGCTGCCCACAGGGATGGGCGTGGCGGAGAGCGCCTCGAGCATGGACGACGTGAGCTCGGACGGGACGTCATCCCAAACGTTGCCATAGGATTTGAACTCGGGATCGTTGACAGAGTAGATATGCATGTTCACTCCTGTTCGTAAATGTGACTATACAAACATTCTAGAACAATCTCGTTCTGATTTGAGCGCTCGGTATGAAAAAGCGCCCCCGCATGAGCGGGAACGCTTCAAGTACAAACGCTATTCCTGCGAGGGCCTTACGCCTGCTGATAGTGCAGGTGCTTCTCGTCGATATCGGCCAGGTCGCGGTCGAGGTAGCGGCGCGCGAGCCAGTTTGCCATGGGGAGGTTCTGGTCCAGGTAGTTACCACACTCCTCGGGAGCGGCTCCGGGGACATCGCCCTCAAAGCCGGCGACAAACTCGAACAGTTCACGCACGAGCGGCAGGATCTCCTCGCTCGTCACCTCGCCAAACACGACCAGGTAAAAGCCCGTGCGGCAGCCCATGGGGCCAAAGTAGACAATGCGGCCCGACCACTCGGCATGGTTGCGAAGGAACGTCGCGCCCAGGTGCTCGATGGTGTGGCACTCGGCCGTGTTCATGACCGGCTCCTTGTTGGGCGTGGTCAGGCGCAGGTCAAAGGTGGTGACGGCGGCGCCGGTCGCCGGATCGCGGTCGATGCGGCTCACATACACGCCGGGCTCGAGCAGCAGATGGTCAACGGAAAAACTCGCGATGCGCTCCATGGCAGATCCTCTCGGTAGTCAATTTGGGACGGGGCTCTTTTAGCTGGTTCGAATGGTCGCACCAATCATACCAGTCAAAAAAGCCCGTCCCAAATGAGCTGCCCGAGACAGGGATCAATGAGTTTTTAATCCCCGTCCCAGAAAAATCATTCTAGGCTGTGTAGGCAATCGTTGATTTCACGGCGTGGCGCCAGCCGGCGATCTTTTTGGCGCGCTCGTCGGCGGGCATCACGGGCTCCACGATGCCGCGGGCGCCGTAGACGTCGACGACATCGCGCGCGTACATGCCCAGCGCGATGCCGCAGGCCCAGGCCGCACCCAGGCCGCTCATCTCGTCATTGCTCGCGATGCGGATGGGCGAGCCAACCAAGTCGCTCTCAAACTGCATCAGGTACGCGTCGCGCGTGGGGCCGCCGTCAACACGAAGCTCGGCCAGCGCCGCGCCCGAATCCTCGACCATCGCATCGATCACGTCAAAGATCTGATAGGCGATCGACTCGTCGGCGGCCTTCACGAACTCCGCGCGACCCGTGGTGCGCGTCATGCCAAAAACGCAGCCCTCGGCGTCACTCGCCCAGTGCGGCGCGCCCAAACCGGTAAACGCCGGCACAAAGTAGACGCGGCTCGCCGGATTGGCGGCGTAGCACAGGTCGGTAACCTCCTCGGGGTTATTGATGAGCTCCAGATCGTCGCGCAGCCACGTCTTGACGGCGCCGGCGTAGCTCACGTTGCCCTCGAGTACATACTCGGTCACGCCGTCCATACGCCATGCGAGCGAGCTCGAAAGCCCGTGCGAGCTGGCAACGAACTCGTCGCCGACGTTCATCATGACCGAGCTGCCGGTGCCATAGGTCGCCTTGGCCATACCGCGGCTGTGGCAGCCCTGCGCGAACAAGGCCGCGTGGCTGTCGCCCAGCACGCCGTGAATGGGCACGGGTGCCGGCAAAAAGCCGCCCAGGTCCGTCGTGCCGAACAGGCCATCGGAATCGGTCACCTGCGGCAGGCAGGCCACGTCAACGCCAAAGGCCTCGCACACCGGCTCGCTCCAGCAGCCACGGCGCAGGTCAAAGAGCTGCGTGCGGCTGGCGTTGGACCAGTCGCAGCGGAACTCCGCGCCGCCCGTGAGCGTCCAGACCACCCAGGCATCAATGGTGCCCAGACACAGCTCGCCTGCCGCGGCAGCCTCGGCAGCAGCGGGAACGTTCGCGAGGATCCAGGCCATCTTGCCCGCCGGATAGTAGGGCGAGAGCACCAGGCCCGTCGTGTCGCGCACCAGCTCGGCCACACCCTCGCGCGCGGCCAGCTTGTCGCACAGCCCGCGGGCGCGGGCGCACTGCCACACCACGGCGTCGCACAGCGGCTCGCCCGTCATGCGGTTCCAGGCAACGGTGGTCTCGCGCTGGTTGGAGATGCCGATGCCGGCGATGTCGGCCGGGTCGACCCCGGTCTCCTCCACCACGGCACGCGCCACGGCCAGCACATTGGCGGCAATCTCGACCGGATCATGGCTCACCCAGCCGGCCTCGTTGACAATCTGGCGATGCGAGCGATCGGCACGATGAATCAGATGGCCGCCCTCGTCTACCAGCAGCGCCTTGGTGCCCTGCGTGGATTGATCGATTCCGATGATGTATTTGCTCATGTACTCTCCCATTCCTTCCGTCAAATCGAAGACGACCTGACGGACAAGGAGCGAGCGGCCGTCAAGTGCCGCAGATTGCCGTGAAAGAGGAGCGCCGCGTACTCTGTGTACGCAAGCGACGGTTTGAACGGCAAGGTGCGGTGCTTGGCGGCCGCGCAGCGTCTGTTTCTACTAGTTGCCGAGGAACTCGGCAACGGTCTTGGCGATTCCGGCACCCGTCAGACCGTAGTGTGCAAAGACCTCGGGGCTCGTGCCGGTGATGACCGGCGCGTCGGGCAGGGAGAGGCACTTGACCGGACGCGGGCAATGCTCGCCCACCACCTGCGCGACCATAGAGCCCAAGCCGCCGAAGGGACTGTGCTCCTCGACAGTCACGACGGCGCGCGTGGCACCGGCAGCCTCAATCACGGCCTCGGCGTCAAGCGGCTTGACGCAATACATGTCGAGCACCGTTGCCGAGATGCCCTGCTCGGCCAGCAGGTCGGCGGCGTCCACGGCATGACGGACCATCTCGCCGGTGGCGACGAGCGTCACATCGGTGCCGCGGCGCACCCAGGTGGCGCGATCCATCTGGAACGGGCACTCGCCCTCGGTGTACACGTCCTCGACCGGGTTGCGGCCCACGCGGATGTAGGCCGGCTTGTTGTCGGCGACCAGGGCGCGCACGAGCTCGGCGGTCTGGAAGCGATCGCTCGGCAGATACACGCGCATGTTGGGAATCGCGCTCATGGCGGCGATATCCTGCGCGGAGTGATGGCTCATGCCCAAGGCGCCGTAGGACACGCCGCCCGAGATGCCGATGAGCTTGACGTTGGTGTTGGAGTACGAGACGTCGACCTTGCACTGCTCATACGAGCGCGTGGTCACAAAGGACGCCGGCGAGGCGGCCCAGGCCTTCTTGCCGCACGAAGCCATGCCGGCGGCGATGCTCACCAGGTCCTGCTCGGCGATGCCGACCTCGACGGACTGCTGGGGATACTGATCAAAGAACGGCGTGAGCGATGCGGAGCCGCGGGAGTCGGAGCACAGGACGACGATGTCCTTATCGGTCTTCGCGGCCTCGAGCAGCGTGTCGCAGATAACCTTGCGATTGGCGATCTTGTTAGCCATTGATGGCCTCCTTATGGGCAGCGAAATCGGCGATGATCTGGGCATATTCCTCATCGTTGGGCAGGTGATGGTGCCAGGCGGCCTTGTCCTCCATAACGGGCGAGCCATAGCCCTTCACCGTGTTGAGGATGATGACCGTGGGCTTGCCGCAGGTCTCGGCCGCAAGCGTCAGCGCGGCGTCGATGGCCCGGACGTCGTTGCCCGGAATGGAGAGCACGTTCCAGCCGAAGGCGGCCCAGCGCTCCTCCTGCGAGTCCTGCTTCATAACGTCCTCGGTGCTACCGCTGATCTGCAGGCGGTTGCGGTCCACGAGCGCGCACAGGTTATCGAGCTGATAGTTGCCGCCGCTCATGGCGCCCTCCCAGACCGAGCCCTCGGCAAGCTCGCCATCGCCCATGATGGTGTAGACGCGGTAATCGCGGCCGTCCATCTTGCCGGCGAGCGCCATGCCCACGGCCACGGGCAGGCCGTGACCCAGCGAGCCCGAGTTCATCTCGATGCCCTTGAGCTTGTTGTTGGGGTGGCCGATGTAGGGGCTGCCGAACTTGGAGAAGCGAGCTTTGACGTCGTCGAGGTCAAGATAGCCTTCGTGGCAGAGCACCGCGTAGTAGGCTTCCATGGCGTGGCCCTTGGAGAGCACGAAGCGGTCGCGGTTGGGATCGTCGACGGTCTCGGGCGAAATGTTGAGGTGGTTGGCGTAGAGGGTCATGAGGGCGTCGATCACCGACATGTCGCCGCCGATGTGGCCGCCGGCGCCAGCCATGATGATATCGACGCAATCGCGGCGAAGGTCCCAACGCAGGGACTCAAGCTCTTCGATAGTTGCCACGAAAAACTCCTTTCAGGGAATTTCCAAAGTCAAAGCCACCGCGTTTCCACAGTGCCCAAGATTGCGGTGAAAGAGGAGCGCCGCGTACTTTGGTACGCAAGCGACGGCTTGAACCGCAAGGTTGGGTGCTGTGGTAGCGCGCCGGCTCGTTGCTACAAAGTAGGCACGACCCTACTCGCCGCGCAGGTAAGCTTTAACGTCCTGCTCAATCGGGTCGTACAGGTCGGGTTGGATGCCGAGGTACTTGCACGCCTCGTAGAGCACCGGCACCACGTTGGCGTGAATAGCGACGCAGTGGTGGATGTAGGGACCCTCGACAATCTTGGCCTCGAGGCGCTTGAGGTTGTCGACCTCGACCCACAGGTAGGTGCCCATGCCGGCCGGGCCGTCGATGCCCCGTGCGTTGCCCAGCAGCAGCGAGTACTCGCCGTTGTCGCCGTCAAAGCGGGCAAGGGTGAGGTCGCCGTGCTTGGCCTCGGCCGTCAGCGCGCCGGGATGATCGAAAGCCAGCGGGTAGGTGAGCTTGGGCTTGACGGCCGCGCAGCTGCAGGGCCAGGGTCCGCAGTGCTGCAGCAACTCACCGTTCTCGTTATCGGGATGGCGCACGGTCCAGTCGGCGAACATGCCGCGGTGACGGCCCAGGTCGGCGGCCTCGACCATCAGCGCGGTGATGGCGCCGTGGATATCGGTCTCGCATACGATAGGGATGCCCATCTCGTTGAGGATGGCGTTGGCGGCGCAGGGCATAATGCCCAGCTCGTCCTGCAGAGCGTTCCAGCACTGAATGGCACCGGCGTTGCAGCCATACTTCTCGACCAGGCGCTTCATGGCGATGGCAAGACCGGCGACCGCGGGGACCTTGTCCTCGGGGATGCAGATCTCAAAGCTGTCGTCGATGTGGGCCAGCATGGCGGCCATGGCCTGCTCGTCGGTCTGGGCGTCGCGCACGGCCTGGACAAGCTCGGTCATGGGAATGGGCGAAAGCTGGATGTTGAACTTCTCGAGCAGCTCGCCCTCGTTGCACATGGTCGACCAGAAGTCGAACGGACGGGTGGCCATCTGCAGGATGCGGGTGTGCTTGAAGGTCTTGACCACGTTGCACACGGCCAAAAAGTCCCAAACGCCGCGCTCGAACTCGGGGTCGGTCAGGCGGCAGTTGGTCATGTAGGTGAAGGGAACCTGGAAGCGGCGCAGGACCTTGCCGGTGGCGAACAGGCCGCACTGGCTATCGCGCAGGCGGGTGCCGTCGGGCTCGGGGCGCTCGTCGCGCGGGCCCCACAACAGCACGGGTAGGCCGAGCTCGCGGGCAAGGCGAGCGCAAACGTACTCGGTGCCAAAGTTGGCGTGGCACAGCATAATGCCATCGACGCCCTCGGCGCGGAATTTCTTGACGATAGGCTCAATGTGGCTGTCGTCGAACAGCAGGCCCTCGTCATTGATGTCGTCGATATCCACGATGTCGACGCCGATCTCGCGCAGGCGATCAGCCGTCAGGCCGCGATACTTGATTGCGTCCGGCGCGCTAAAGATGCTGCGGCGCGTGGGCACAAAGCCGAGCTTGATCTTGTCCATGTACGTCCTCCCCTAATCACATGTTCAGTAAACAGACGCATGTTTCGTTTTGTTCTGTTTACTAAATGTTTTACTCTTTTGTTTAATAGTCTAGCGCGAAAGTCCCGTAAACGGTAGAGAAATCAGCCTAAACGGTATGTAAACAAACTGAACATACAAGGGAAACAAAAAGAGGGCCCCGAAGGACCCTCTCTTAGTAGCGTTAGATATGGCTGCCTTAGCGAGCTTTGCCGCCCTGCCCCCGGCGTTTTCTTCGCCTAGATCTCGCACACGCTCTGGCGCTCGACAAAATAGGTCGACACGGCCGTCTTGCAGGTATAGCTCTTGGGATTGCGGATGTTGCCCACCAGGCGGCGCACCGCGATCTCGCCCACCTCGTGCTTGGGAACATGCACCGTGGTGAGCGGCGGATTGGAGAAGGCGCCCAAAGACAGATCGTCAAAGCCGATGATTGAGACATCCTCGGGGACACGTATGCCGTGCTCGTTCAGCGCGCGCATGGCGCCTACGGCGAGCACGTCGTTTTCGGCAAAGAAAGCCGTCGGCAGATCGTCGCGCGAGACGTTGTCGAGCCACACGCCCATGTCGCGATAGGCACCCTCGAGCGTGGTGCCCAACGTGACACGCCATGCCGGATTGGCCTCGAGGCCCGCGTCCTCAAGCGCTTGGCGATAGCCGCGCTCGCGGTCCTTAAAGTTGCGGATCCGAAGGTCGCCCGCCAGATAGCCGATTTGCCTGTGGCCTTTCTCGATAAGGTAATCCACGGCACGCAGCACCGAATCGGTGTTGGCGATGACTACGGCATCGAAGTACTGGCGATCGCTCCAGCCGTCGAGCACAATCAGGTGGGCGGCAGCGTCGGCGAACAGGGCGTAGTCCTCCTCGCCCAGCTCGGTACCCATCAGCACGATGGCGGCCGACGGGTCGGCGATCAGGCCCTCGACCTGCGGGCGCACGGCGTCCAGGTCGCTAAAGTCGAGCGAGACAAAGCTCGTGCTCATGCCGTGGCGACGCGCCTGGCGCTCCACGCCCTCGATGACCGCGGGATGGAAGGTGCTCTCGTCCAGGATGGCGCCCGTCTTGCGCGCAAGCACAAACTGGATGCTCTCGAGCTGCGTCGACTGCTGATAGCCAAGCGACTGCGCGCACTCCAGGATGACCTTGGCGGTCTCCTCGCTCACGCTGCGCTTGCGGTTGAGCGCGTTGGACACGGTTGCGGGCGAAAAGCCGGTAATGCGGCTGATCTCGCGGACGCTTGCTTTAGCCATCGTTCCCCCTAGCATCGGTCGCGGCCGAGCATCGTGGCTTGACCGCCCCGTGGCTCGGCAACTAAACGACCGCAAATTCAATCTAAACAGAATAGTAAATGTTTAATAGCTAGTTTAGCCTGTTGTCAAGCGAAGTGGCACGACTATTCCCCCAACGGGCGCATTTGTCCATCTTAACGTTATTACGCAAGGTCTTCGCCATTGCTTGCTATTACGCGTCGGTACCATTCGAAGCTTTTCTTTTTACGTCTCTCAAACGAGCCCGCACCGCTATCGTCTCGATCGACATAGATAAACCCGTAGCGCTTACGCATCTGTCCTGTGGCGACCGAAACCAAATCGATCGGGCCCCAACAGGTATATCCCATGAGTTCCACCCCGTCGAGCTCGACGGTCTCCCTCATCGCCTCGATGTGGGCCCGCAGGTATTCAACTCGATAGTCGTCTTCTATTTCACCCGAATCTTCCGGCACATCAGGAGCACCCAAACCGTTTTCGACGATGAACAGCGGCTTTTGATAGCGATCCCAGATTTCATTCATGGTGACGCGCAGCCCTTTGGGGTCGATAAACCTCCCCCAAGGCTCCTGTTTTAGATACGGATTAGGCGCCGAGCGAAGAAGGTTCGAATCGAACTGACCTTCCGCATGCGCTTTTGCGACGCGCGTCGAGTAATACGAAAACGAGACGAAATCGACCAGGTTTGCAGCCAGTACTTCGCAGTCATCATCCCGATAGGGCACCTCAAAACCATGGCGGGCGTATTCCTTGAGAACATAGCTCGGGTACGCACCGCGCACCTGGACGTCGGTAAACATGTAATGGCTGCGATTCTCAGCCTGCGCAGCCAGCACATCGTCCGGATCACATGTAGCCGGATAGAAGACACCTGCGTTGAGCATGCAACCGATCTTCGCCCCAGGGCACAGTTCATGACACGCCCCGACCGCACGGGCGCTCGCAACCAATACATGGTGCACGGCCGTGTGAACCGTTGCATAGCGATTCTCCCCTTGCTCGAAGATGATCCCCGCCGCCATAAAGCACGCCTGCGTCATGATGTTGATCTCGTTAAAGGTCAGCCAATAATTGACCAATCCCCGATAGCGCTCGAACACGGTACGCGAATATCGCTCGAACAGGTCGACCAACCTGCGATCGCGCCATCCGCCATACGCATCGACGAGATGCATGGGGACATCATAGTGGTTGAGCGTCACCAAAGGCTCAATGTCATGCGCGCGACACGTCCTAAAAACATCCTCGTAAAAGGCAAGGCCTTCTTCATTGGGCTCGGCTTCGTCTCCTTTGGGAAAAATGCGGCTCCAGGCGATTGATAAGCGCAGGCATTTAAAACCCATCTGGGCAAACAGTTCAATATCCTGCTTGTACCTATGGTAAAAATCAATGCCCTTGCGAGCGGGATAGAAGCTGTCGGGTGCCAACGCACGCGGATCAAGGTCTCCCCGCATGACGTCCATGCGTTGATCGCCAAACGGCAGCATGTCGGAATTGGCTAAACCGCGACCGCCTTCGTTCCATCCTCCCTCGCACTGGTTTGCAGCCAGAGCCCCGCCCCATAAAAAATCTTCTCTAAACATTATGGTGTCGTCCTTTCTATCAAATTCCCGGCCCACACTGTCGAACGCAACGGACTCGGCAAGTGCCGCGCAACAGCACAGTACCGTTGCGCGGCCAAGGGGTCGGACCGCGCAACGGCTGGGGAGCATATTTGTGTAGTAGCCTCTTATGCCTCGACGGATTCAACGGCCTCAGAATCGCCGCTCTTGGACTTCAACGGCATCTTCTCCTGTCCTTCAAATCCAAAAATCATCGCCAACGCAAACGTCACGGCACCGCCAGCAAGACACCCAATGGTGCCAGGGATGATATCCTGAGCAAACATGAGCACGTTCATCCATGGGAAACCAACGCCAGTGAAGATATAGACGTTGGCATGAAGAAGGCTTACCAGCAGACCACCGACAGCACCACCAATCATGTTCCAGGCAAGAGCCTTCTTGTCGCGAAACAGGATGCCGTAGATGATGGGCTCACTCACGCGACCGAAGGCATAGGTGATGAACAAGTTCCAGCCCGTGGCTCGACTCTCCTTGCCCTTAGCGCGCAGGCCATAGGCGAGCGCGATGGCAAGCGTGGTGTAGGCTACAACCGCGGTGCCGGGGTATAAGATGGCGTCGTAACCGTTCTGGAGCGCGGCGGGCAATATGGCGGTATAGATCGGCACGTGCATGCCGGTGGCGATGATCAGATTCCAGAATGCGCCGATAACCGCGGTCGCAGCGGGACCGGCAACAGAGGCGAGCCAAATGATGAAATCGGCCACAAGGCCCATGACAAATTGGACGGCAGGGCCGCAGAGGCACAGCGCGACCGGCAACATCACGAGCACCGTACCCACGGGTACGATCAGAATGCGCAACATATCAGGCGAGATCTTCTTAAAGAAGCGCTCAACATAGGACTGGGCCCAGGTGATCAAGATGACCGGAAGAACAGCCTGGGTGTAGTTGACGAGCTGCATGGGGATGCCGAAGACGCTGAAAGGCTTTCCGTCCTCAACAATAGCGAGCATGTCGGGATAAATCATCACAACAGCGATGAGCAGTGCCAGCACAGGACTCGTTTTGAACTTCTTAGCCGAGCTATAGGCGGCAAACACCGGGAAGTAGTAATACGCCGCATCGCCCACCAGGGAAAGGATCCGATACAGGTCGCTCGTTTCGGACATAAAACCGGCGCCTTCGGGCCCAAACAGAATAACGAGCATCTTGAAGATACCGGCGACACAAAAGATCGGAAGGATCGGGGTGATAGCGCCGCTCACGGCATCGAGCAGCTGATTGAAGAGGTGCTTGGGCGCCAAGCGCTCCTTCCAGCTAAGCTGAGGGCCATCGAGTTCCTCGTCAATCGATACCGTGACCTCGAATCCGCCCTGCTTACAAACCTCGTCGTAGACCTTGTCGACCGTGGGCCCGACCACCAGCTGCACCTGCCCTCCGGCGTGCACGACGCTGATGATAGACGAGATGTCCTCAAGCTTCTCATCATTCGAGAGGCTTTCATCCTTGAGGTTGAAGCGCAGGCGCGTCATGCAATGCGTAACCGAAGCCACGTTTTCCGCCCCGCCCACAGTGGAGAGAATCTGCTCTGCCACCTTTTTGTAATTTGCCATCATTGGCTCCTTTGCACAATCTTGGCTTACTGTTCGAATCGGCAAAGGTCATGCCCCGAATGGCTACGGGTAACAATCCTTTTTTGGAGATGATCCGGTTGAGATGGATCATCAGATAGAGTTCCTCCTCCTCGGAGAGCGTGGCGTCCCACGTTTCACGACAATAGGAACCGATATGCTTCACGCACTCTGCCAACTGCGGAAACTCCTCACGAAAGTTCTTGTACATCTGCATGTTGGCGCTGTTCAGCGACTCGCCGGCTTGAATGCGCTTGAACAGGTACCGCAGATGCGTGGCGAAGCGGGTGAAATCAAAGGAATCGCGGTCGACAATAATGCGGAAATCGCTTTCGAGAATCTCGATAACGTCCTCGAGCATATCGTCGAACTGCTTTGCGGGCTCGGCCGTGGCTTTGACGGCTTCAACAACCCGTGCGTTCACGAGATTCATCGCAATACTGGCAATCTCATCCTTGGGAAGCCGCTCTCCGAGCTCCTTCTCGAGTCGCATGACGATAAACTGAGCAGCCTTGTATTCCTTCGGATACGTCTCCCGCACTTCATAGGCAAGAGGCATCGCGATGCGGACCCCCTTTTGGGCTCGCGCAACGGCAAACGACAGGTGATCAGCCATGAACAGCGTCGCATTGGTCGAGAGGTCGTAGGGCAGTTCGTTGGCAACGATGTCCATAACTTTCACCGCAAACATCACGATATCCGAGGGAAGATCCCTCATGACATCTTGTCCTTTAGGATCAATGTCGTAAAACGTATGCTCGATTTTAGAAAGAGGGAGCTCTCGAGGAAAATCTCCGCCGAAACCGACGCCCCTGCCCATGGCGATGACATCTCGCCCCTGTCCGTCACGGCAAAGAACCGCGTTGTTGTTAAGCTTTTTAATTGCAAGCATGGTGAACCTCCTTTCAAGAACACTCACAGAAAAAGGCATGATAGCCAATAGCAGTGCTATTGCGGTCATGCCTTACGTAACAATCCGTGTTGTATTGCTCTTGGGCATGCCTCCACACAGGAGTAACAATCCAAGATGCAGAATGCATTATAGCGCTCTCCCCGCCCCGGGGACCATCGGGCTGGCGAACGGTAGATGTCGGCCCGCCAGCGGCCACATCGAGCAGATGGGCGTGCTTCGATCCCGAGCCTAGCCTAGGATGCGGGCCATGCGCGCCTTGAACTCGGACAGAAAGCGCGGGGCGTCCACGGTGAGTGCCACAAGCGCGCTCTTGTCGGGGTCGGACAGGCGATGCTCGTCGCAGATAGTGCGGCCGCGATACTCGCCGAGCAGGTCGACGCGCAAGTTGCAACCAAGTGCGCCCACGAGCGTGGGATCAATCGCCACGGCAACGGCAAGCGGATCGTGCAGCGCGCAGCCGCCCAGGTAAGGGGCGTTCATCTCGTACGAGCCAATGTAGTGCTCGACCATACTCGCAAATGCGCAGCCCGCCATGGTGCCCGAGCCCGTCCAACCGGCAATGTCGCGGCGCGTCAGCACCACGCGATGCGTCACGTCAAGACCAACCATGGTGAGTTTGCGGCCCGAGCGCAGCACGGCGTCAGCGGCCTCGGGGTCGCTCGCCATGTTGGCCTCGGCACCGGCGCTCACGTTGCCGGGCACGGTCAGGGCGCCACCCATCACCACCACGCGGCCGATAGACATCATCGCCGCCGCGTCGCGCTCAAGGGCGAGCGCCAGGTTGGAGAGCGGACCGGTCGCCACATAGACCAAGTCGGGACCATAGGTACGCGCGGCATCAATCAGGTAATCGACCGCCGCATTGCCATCGGCCGACATCGCGCCCACCGGCTCGTACGGCGAGGCGGGCACGCTTGCGCCGCCGATGCCGTTCTTGCCGTGGATAAGCGTGGTGGACGCCGGCGGCGTGTAGGGTTCGGTCGCCTTCACGGGACGATCGGCGCCCAGGTACACCGGCACCTCGGGACGACCCAACAGGTCGAGCACCGCCAAGCAGTTGTGCGCCGACTGCTCGACGCGCACGTTGCCAAAGCACGTGGTGATGCCGACGAGCTCCACCTCGGGGCTCGCGATGGCATAGGCAAGCGCCATCGCATCATCCACACCCATATCCAGATCAAGGATCAGCTTCTTGGTTGCCATTGTTCTACTCCGCTTCTCCGTCTACATCCAAACCGTCTAAACCAAACTTGTGCTCGACTTCCGCACGCGTGGGAATTGATTGCTGAGCGCCCAGGCGCGACACCGTCACCGCCGAGGCGCGAGCGCCCGCCGCCATGCACTCAAAGAGCGGCAGGCCCTCCAGGCGAGCCGCGGCAAGCGCACCGATAAATGTATCGCCCGCGGCCGTCGTATCGACCAACGTGCTCGAGAGCGCCGGCATGCGCAGCGGCTCGCCGTCATCGCCGAGCGTAACCGACCCGGCGCCGCCCAACGTGATGACCGCAGCTCCGGCACCCTTGGCGAGCAGGGCATTGAGCGCCGCGACGCAGCTCGCATCATCCGCGGGCAAGATGCCCGTCAGCACCTGGCACTCAGTCTCGTTGGGACAGACCAGGTCGACCGCAGGCCAGGCCTCCGCAGGCAACTCGCAGGCAGGCGCCGGATTAAAGACCGTATAGAACCCGAGCTCGTGAGCGCAAACAAGCGCCTCGGCCGTCGCTGCAAGGTCGCATTCGCCCTGGGCGATAAAGACGCTTCCGGCAGCCGAGGCAATTTCGCTGGCGTCGCCGTCGAGCTCATCGGCCACCAGACGCCTCAGCGCGCGGGCAACGTCCTCGCCCGTAAGCGCATGATTGGCGCCCGGCGACAGCACGATGCGGTTGTCGCCCTCACAGCGAATGATGGTCGCCGTTCCCGTCTCCACATCATCGCGACGCGCCACAAAGTCACAGTCCACGCCGGCGTCTTGGAGCCCCGCCACGAGCGACGTGCCAAATGCGTCGCAGCCGACCGCGCCGATCATGTGCGTGCACGCGCCCATACGCGCGGCAGCTACGGCCTGATTGGCGCCCTTGCCGCCGGCGTTGGTGATAAACCCGCTGCCGCCGACGGTCTCGCCCGCACGCGGCATGCGCTCGCACGCCACCGAAAGGTCCATGTTCATGCTGCCGAACACCGCAACGATGCCGCTATCTGCCATGGAAACCTCCTCGTCCGCGGGCTCTGCACCCGCTGTTGGCCGTCAATCGTGCGCTCTCGCGCCTCTATAACTTTAGTTCACTTTGATGTGGACGCGCGCTTGAGCTTGCGGCGGCAGCAAGCATTCACAGGAGCAGGCGGTTACAATGAAGACGTGCTGATTATTCTCGTCATTGGATGAAGTTTTATGGAACAATTCCCGCGATCGAGCTCGCGCAGCTCACGCCACGCGAGCGATCAACAAGCGCCGCACGACCGTTCGCGCGCTAACCGACAAGCCACCGAGCCGAGCCGCGCCGCAGGCCCCCATCGCACCTGCAACAAGGGTACCCACACCAACAGCGCCGCAAAAGAACAGGCGCCCACGCGCCCCAAATCTCGCTATATCCCCGCCCTCGACGGCCTGCGCACGCTTGCCGTCGTCGCGGTGGTGCTCTATCACCTCAACCTCACATGGGCACAGGGCGGCCTGCTCGGCGTCACGATCTTCTTTGTGCTTTCGGGCTATCTGATCACGCGCCTGCTCATCAACGAGGTATCAAAAACCGGCCGCATCGACCTCAAAAGCTTCTGGATCCGCCGTATCCGCCGCCTGTTCCCCGCCGTGGTAACGGTAGTGTTCGTGACCTGCGCGCTGTGCACCATCTTTAACCATGTGATGCTCACCAAGATGCGCCCCGACATCCTGCCGTCGCTGTTGTTCTTCAACAACTGGTGGCAGATTGCCCAAAACGTCTCGTACTTCAATGCTCTGGGCGACCCCTCGCCGCTCACGCACTTTTGGTCGCTTGCCATCGAGGAACAGTTCTACCTGATTTGGCCGCCGCTGCTGTTTGCCATGGTATCCATGCATGTGAGCAAGCCCAACACGCGCCGCGTGGTTCTGGGCCTTGCCGCGGTATCTGCCCTCGCCATGATGGTGCTTTACAACCCTGCCGCCGACCCCAGCCGCTTGTACTACGGCACCGACACCCGCGTGTTCTCGCTGCTGCTGGGTGCCTGGATGGCCTTTATCCCCGATAGCGATCTGGCGCCGGTGCGCCTCGCTCATCGTTTGGGGCTCAATCACCTGGCCGGCGCCGCCAAGCACGGCAAGAACGCCGAGGGCAAGCCTGGCGAGAAGGCCGACGAATCAGCCGAGACCGCTCCGGCACAGCCGAGCGCCCTCGTGCGCTTTTGGTCCTCGCCCGCATCCATCGATGTGTTGGGCGTCGTGGGTCTTGTCGGTCTTGCCGCCATGGTCGCGCTCACCAACGGCTACACCGCGTTCCAGTATCGCGGCGGCACGCTGTTATGCTCCATCCTCACGCTCATGGTCATCGCGGCCTGCGTGCAGCCCCAGGGAATGGTTGCCCGCGCGCTGTCCGCCGAGCCGCTCGTGTGGGTTGGCAAGCGCTCGTACAGCATCTACCTGTGGCACTATCCACTGCTGCTGCTCATGAACCCGGTCGCTAACATCAGCGATACGCCCTGGTGGCAGTACATCTTGCAGGTACTTGTGGTTGTCGCCGTAGCCGAGTGCTCCTATCGCTTTATCGAGACGCCGTTTAGGAAGGGCGCCTTTGGACGCACCGTTTCCGAGCTCCGCGAAGGCACCACCACGCCCGCAAGCTGGGTGCGCGCGCATATTCCCGTGTGCGCCGTTTGCGGCGTCGTGCTTGTCGTGGCGCTGGGTGGTCTGGTCTTTGTGCCCGACACATCCGCACTGAGCGGCGAGGGCGCCGAAATCCTAAACAAGGAAGCCAAAAATGCAAAACCCCAGGACCAGCAGGCGGCCGATGACACCGACAAGGACAACGACGGCTTCCCCGACGGATCCTACGACCTGCTGATGATCGGCGACTCCGTGTCGCTGCGCGCCGTCGATTCCTTTGACGGCGTGTTCCCCCACAGTCACATCGATGCCGAAAAGGGCCGCCAGTTCGATGCGGGCCGCACAACATTTGAGGGTTATATCCAGCAGAACCTCGCCGGCAAGATTGTAGTCTTTGCGCTGGGCACCAACGGCCTAGTGACCGATGCCCAGATTGACGCCATCATGGCCGATGCCGGCAATCAGCGCACCGTCGTATTTGTAAACACGCGCAGCCCGCAGCCATGGGTCGGCGCCACCAATCAGGCCATCGCCAACGCCGCCACGCGCTATAAAAACGTTCGCGTTATCGACTGGTACGAATATAGTGCCAACCGCAACGATCTGTTCGACGGCGACGGCACGCACCTTTCGAACGCAGGTGTGACCGAGTACCTTAAGCTCATCCACGATGCCGTCAAGAAGGACCTGCCCGTGCATCCCGAGGACCACGTTAACGATCCGCAGCCGGCGGCCGTCAAGTCCGCCGCCGATGCACTCGTCAACGCGCTCGCCTACAAACCGCACAAGCTAGGCGGCGACAAGTAACGCACCGTCAAATCCGCTTGCACCCGGAGGGGGCGTCGGCCACAACCGACGCCCCCTCCGGCAGTTAGGGACACTCCTGACGCGGCCGATACATGCCCCCCGCGGTCGAATTCTGAGTTCTTCGCCACCCCGAGCGTTGTTTGCAAGCCCCGCACCCGCAGCAAGCAACCCAAAATCACTCTTTTCGGGCCGGTCCCAAGAGGCCGTGGGCAAAAAACAGGCCGCAGCCCATGGCGGCGGCCTGTTTAGAGTCCAAAAGAGGCGCTACGCGCTGTAGCCCATCGCTTGCAGAACAAACATGACGACCGTCAGCACCGTAATCACGCCGATTGTCGCCCAAGTGAGCACGTTCCATACGCGGCCGTTGCGGTTAGCGCCCATAATGTGTCGATCGGCGGCGATAAGCACCTGGAACACCAGAACCACAGGCAACAGCACACCGTTGATGACCTGCGAGGTCATCATAATCTGGAACAGATCGACGCCGGGCATGAGCACCAACACGGCAGAGATGCCAATGATGGCCGTAATGATGCCGCGGTAGACCGGGGCCTCGTCCCAGCTGCGATCAGCACCGCGTTCCCAGCCAAATGCCTCGCAGATAGCGCTGGACGTAACGCCCGGCAGCACACAGGCAGCCAAGAAGCTCGCCGCGACCAGGCCCGAGGCAAACAGCACCGTGGACCACTGGCCCGCGATGGGCTCCAACGCGCGGGCGGCGTCGGCAGCATCGCTGATCTGAATGCCCGCAGGGAACAGCACCGTACCGGTCGTGATGATAATAAAGCCCGCAATGATATCAGCAGCGATCGAGCCGCTCACGGTGTCGATACGCTGCAACACGATATCGTCCTCGCCCGCATTCTTATCGACCACGTTGTTCTGCGCCAAGAAAATCATCCACGGCGCGATGGTGGTACCGATCGTTGCGACCACAAGCGACACGTAGCTGGGGTCATTTTGGATGTTGGGCACAACCAGGTCGACCGCCACCTCGCCCCAGCTGGGACCAGCCATAAATGCAGCGACAATGTAGGTCACAAACACGCAGCTCACCAGCAGCAGAATCTTCTCGATGCGCTGGAAGCTGCCCGACATGGTAAGCATCCAAACCAGCAGCGCCACCAGCGGCACCGAGATGCTCGCCGGCACACCAAAGAGGGCAAGGCCGCTCGCGATACCCGCAAACTCCGAAATGGTCACGGCCGTATTGGCGATTAGCAGCGCCGCCATGGCCAGCACGCTCCTGCGCACGCCAAAGCGCTCGCGAATGAGCGAGGCCAAGCCCTTGCCTGTGACGCAGCCACAACGCGCCGCAGTCTCCTGTGTCACGATAAGCAGCACGGTCATGACAGGAAGCATCCACAGCATCTTGTAGCCATAGCTGGCACCGGCGCTGGAATACGTGGCGATGCCACCGGCGTCATTGCCCGAAAGCGCCGCCAGAAGGCCAGGGCCCATGGCGCCAAAGATGGCCGCGACGGTCAGTTTTTGCTTGGTGCTCGCCTTTTGCTTCGTGTTTTGCACGCGACCACCTAACCCATGACCGACATGGCAAGCAGCACCGCAGCGATGCAGTACGCCACGCACGAAATCATGACGGCAATGACGTTCATGGCGGTGCCCGACGTATTGAGGTCGTGCTCATCACGCCAGAACAGCACCATCAGGTAAATCACGGCGCTCATGTTGCCAATCAGAC
>CATZRJ010000009.1 GCA_958423535.1 uncultured Collinsella sp. | reverse complement strand
CTCATCCGGTCCGACCGGGCCGCGCGGCAAGGAGATATATTGCCAGACCGGAGGGCCCCCGTGGGCGGGAATCTGGGCGTACACATTTCCTACACAATTGTGCCATCAATTGACGTTTGCCAGTTGTTAGCTACCGCTCGCCGAGCGCATCTTTATATAAAGCAGCCCCATGGCTAGAGCCGATATGCGCCCCTGGCCAAATCGCAGCCGGCATCCAGTAACTCATCGCGCTCCTCCACCGAAAAGCCCTCGGCGTACACGCGCACCACCGGTTCGGTTCCACTGGGACGGACCAGCAGCCAGGTATCGTCCCCGAATGCCAGGCGCAAACCATCCATATGACTTACGCTCTGCGGCGCCTTGCCGCATATCGACTTGGGATTCACGCCGGGAAGCAGCGTGCGCAACGTCTCGGCATCCTCGGCCTCAAGCAGCAAATCTCGACGTCCGTAGCTCGTCTTGCCAAAGCTCGCCTCGAGCTGATCGATGAGCACGCCCAAGGGCGCACCGGTCTTGGCCATGAGCTCGCACAAAATCAGACAGGCAAGAATGCCATCACGCTCGGGCATGTGCGCTGCGATACCGATGCCGCCGGCCTCTTCGCCACCCACGAGGACACCGCCCTTCTTCATCTCGGCCGCTATATATTTAAAACCGACGGGCTTGATGACCACGCGGCAGCCAAGCGCTTCGGCAACGCGACGCACAAGCGTGGAGCAAGAAAGGTTGACGACGACGCGTCCCTCCAGATTGCGATACTGGACCAAGTCGCCCAAAACGAGCGCCATGATCTGATGCGGATGTATATATCTACCGCGCTCATCAACCGCGCCGATGCGATCGGCGTCGCCATCAGTCACCAGGCCGGCGCACGCCCCGTCCTCGACAACCACACGCTCACAAGCATCCACCCACGGCTCAACCGGGTCGGGACAAATATCTCCCCTATCGGTCGTCTCGCCGGCATGAATCTCGTGGACTTCGACGCCAAGCTCTCGAAGCAAGTCGGCAAGATATCCCTGAGCCGCTCCGCCCATGGGGTCAACCACCACACGCAAACGCGCAGCGCGAATGGCATCTGCATCGACAAACGATGCCACCGCTCGCATATAGTCGGGAATGATATCCGCCGTGCGGTATTGCCCCTCGAGCCCCAGCGGCTCGGTGGCCATCGTCTCCTCGAGCTCTTCGATGACATCCTGGTTGGCCGTCGAACCATCGCCCATCCGCAGCTTGAGACATAGATAGCCCTGCGGATGATGTGAGCCCGTCACCATGAGCGCGCCGCACGCCTCGCCGTCATAAGCGGCCGCCCACGTAAGAGCGGGAGTCGGCACCGGCCGAGACACGAGCACGGCATCGAGCCCGTGGGCGGCAATCACACCCGCCGCGAGCTCGGCAAACTCGCGCGCTTGCGGTCGCGTGTCAAATCCTACATATACCGTTTTACCGGGATTCGTCTTTTGCCACAGCCCGCCGATAGCATCGGTGACACGAGCGACGTTGTCGATAGTAAAGTCTCCGTCGACGCGAGCTCGCCAACCGTCAGTCCCAAAGTGAATTATCGCGCACACGCGCAGACACCTCGCAGTGTTTGGATCATGGTACGCATGAGGTATACCCGCAACGGGCATCCGACAAGCCGCCGACACGCTCGTTCACCGTTTAGGCAAAAGCCGCCGAGATGCGCGCCGGCAACAAAAAAAACCGCCCCGGCAGGGGCGGTGATTCGATACTCCTATTTTTGGGGCTCTATATATCGAGCGCATCTGCCATAGCGGCCGTCGTAACCGCCGTGGTTCCGCAGCAGCTGCCTACCATTGCGGCGCCTGCCCGCGCCCACTCGACGCATGCGCGAGCGAAGGCTTCGGGATCCTCGTGCCACACGAGCCCATCCTGTGTCTGGACCGGATTTCCCGCGTTGGGCCGAACCGTAACGGGCGTGGTAGCCGTGGCGACCATCCTTGGCACCGCGGCAGTAGCCGCTGTCAGGGAGCAACAATTGACCCCGACCGAGTTCGCACCGTGCTTCTCGGCATACAAGATGGCACCTTCGATGTTTAGGCCATCGCCCAGCAGGTCGCCCTTGTCATCAATAGCAAAACTCACCAGAACGGGCATACCGTCAGCGGCATCATGGGCACCGGCGAGCACGGGCTGCAGATTGCGGATCGACGTGACTGCCTCGACCAGGAGACCGTCGACGCCGGCGTTGAGCAAGGCGGACGCCTGCTCACGAGCGTTTGCGCGGATCTCTCGATACTCGAGAGAATCCTCGACGAACCACTCAATGGCAATAGGGCCCATAGACCCCAACAGGAGCTGAGGATTTGCCTGGCGGGCATCGTCGACCGCCCCGCGATTGACCTCCGCCATGGATGGGGCGATTTCATCTTGATCGAGCGCGTGGCCCGACGCCTGAAACGTGTTTGTGATGAGCACCTGCGCGCCAGCGGCGACGTACAGTCGATGGATACGGGAAACCGTCTGCGGTTCGGCGAGGTTCCAAAATGCCGGCGGAATATCGGCGGCACCGCACTCGCTCAGCAACACGCTGCCCATGGGGCCCTGTGCCAGCAATGTCTCGCTGGCAAGTCGGCGCATAAGCTCCTCGCCGCCAAAACGATTGTAATAACTCGTGTCCATATATGTATTTCGCTATTCCTCGACGCTGATTCCCTGCTTTTCGAGATAGGCGAGCCAGCGGTTCATCGTGTCCTCGGAAAGCGCGTGCTCCATCATGCAGGCCTCGGTATCGGCACACTCAAAGTCGACGCCGAGCTCCTGGACCAAAAACGTGCGGATCAGGCGATGGCGATACCAGATAGCCGAGCCGACCTCGCGTCCACGGTCAGTCAGGATAACTTTACCGTAGTGAGACTGCTCGACAAGCTCGGATGCCTTGAGAGCCGAAACCGCCTTGTTGACCGATGCCTTCGAGACGCCAAGGCGCTGTGCGATATCGACCGATCGCACGCCATTGGTCTCCCCATCTTCGCTTTCGATGCGAACCATGCACTCCAAGTAGTCTTCGTTCGCCACCGTTAGGCGTAGCTCGCGCGAGCTATTTGTCGTATCCATGAACATCCGTCCCTTCTGCATTCAATGGCTGATTCTACCCCATCCAAGCGTCGCGGTATGCCGCGGCATACCGTGCTAGAGTTCTTGTTGCACACGACAACCAAGATTGGAGCGGTCTTTATGGAAAACACCACCACGAACCCCGACGTCCTCGAGCGTTTTTTGCGCTATGTCCAGATCAACACGCAGTCCGAGGATGCCAACTGCGACCAGGTGCCGTCGAGCACCGTCCAGTTTGACCTTGCCAACGTGCTTGCCGAGGAGCTGCGCGAGCTGGGTGCGACCGATGCCCATGTAACCGAAAACGCCTATGTCTGCGCGCACATTCCCGCTAGCGCCGGTTCCGAGAATAAGCCCGCCCTGGGCCTGATCGCGCACCTCGATACCACCGAGGTCGCGCCGGGCGCCGGCGTAGCGCCGCACATCGTGCACTACGAGGGCGGCGACCTGGTTTGTGGCATCGTTGACGGCAAGCCCGTGTCCATGAGCACCGCCAAGCTTCCCGCCCTCAACGATCTGGTGGGTGAGGACCTTGTCTGCTCCGACGGAACTACGCTGCTGGGAGCCGACGACAAGGCGGGTGTCGCCGAAATCATGGCACTCGTCGCTCGCATCGCGCAGGATCCCTCCCTGCCCCACCCCGCGCTCGGCATTTGCTTCTGCCCGGACGAGGAAATCGGTCACGGTGCTGAGCTGTTGGATATCGAGGCCTTCGGCTGCAAGTACGCCTACACGGTAGACGGCGGTCCGGTTGGCGAGCTTGAGTGGGAGTGCTTCAATGCCGCCGAGGCAACCGTTCGCTTTGAGGGCCAGTCCATTCACCCCGGCGACGCCAAGGGCCGCATGGTCAACGCGGGCAACCTGTTCTGCGACTTCAATGCCCTGCTCCCCTACGAGCAGCGTCCGGAATACACCGAGGGCTACGAGGGCTTCTATCACCTTGAGGGCGTCTCGGCAACGGTCGACCATGCCACGGCGCGCTATATCGTCCGTGATCACGATGCCGCCAAGTTCCAGCAGAAGCTCGAGCTGATGGATGCCGCCGCCGCACTGCTCAACCAGCGACTGGGCGAGGAGCGCGTAACGGTCGAGATTAAGCACCAGTACCGCAACATGGCCGAGATCGTCCGCGACTACCCGGAGCTGATCGATGTCGCCAAGGATGCCTTCCTTGCCTGCGACGTCGAGCCCCAGGTGTTGCCGATTCGCGGCGGCACCGACGGCGCCCAGCTGTCGTTCCGTGGCCTGCCCTGCCCCAACCTCTCGACAGGCGGTTACTGCTACCACGGCGTCAACGAGTTTGTCCCGGTCAGCTCACTCGTCAAGATGACCGACGTCCTGCAGGAGCTTGTCACCCGTTTCGCATAAGACTGGCCGCATAAGCCCAAAAGACGAATCGCCCCGTCCTCAATCGAGAACGGGGCGATTTTTTGCTGCAATGAGACCAGGTTGACGCGCGCCAGCCTCTTGACGCAAGGAGTGTCCCAAACTGCCGACACATAAGGAACGCCCCCAAGCGCCAAGTGTTCCGGCAACGCCGATGTTTTGGCGCGGACAGCGAAAACCCGCCAGAGCGAGCAAGGTGCCTTGAAACAAGGCGGCATTGATCTTTTGATCATGCCGCCGAAGTTGAAAGGCAGATTGCCGCTCTGGCGGGTTTGCAGCGTCGACTGGTTACGCGGTTTGGTAAAACCGCGTAACTCTAATAGTTGGCTTCGTAGCCGTTGCCGTCGCCGGTGGGCTCTTCGTAGTTATCGGAGCCGTCGCCCGAATCG
The DNA here is from genome assembly GCA_958423535.1 of uncultured Collinsella sp. Lineage (GTDB taxonomy): Bacteria > Actinomycetota > Coriobacteriia > Coriobacteriales > Coriobacteriaceae > Collinsella. The sequence goes on along the minus strand of CATZRJ010000009.1, from coordinate 42,126 downwards.
TCGGAATCGTCCGAGCCACCCGACGAGGTCGCCGTGCCATATGCGTAGTCCTCGGACGTATTGTTGTTGAGGTCACCGATCGTGGAGCTGGAGCCGTCGGAAAGGCCCATGGTGTTGGGGCCCTCGGGATCCTCACCGGCTTCGACACGGGCCATCATTTCCTTAAGCTCGTCTTCGTAGACAAAGACATAGCTCACACCGTCGATCATAGTGCTGCCGTCGGCATACGAGGGCAGGTTGGCCGAGTAGATGCCATCGACATCCATGCCGCGCATGGCATTGACCGTAGAGACGATATCCTGAACGCTCATATCGGTTACGAGCATGTCGGACAGCGAGTTGACCAGATCAAAGATCTTGGTGGCATCAAAGTTGTTGAGGATCTGGTTGGCGAGGGCGCCAAGTACCTGACGCTGATGGCGCATGCGCGTATAGTCGCCGTCGGCATAGGTGTAACGGCAACGGGCGTAGGTAAGGGCGGTGGCGCCATCCATGTGCTGCTGGCCGGCAGTAATCTTAATATCCAGGTGCTCGGGATCGTCGACGTCGTCGGTCGCGTTAATGTCGATACCGCCAACCGAATCAATAAGCGACTGCATGCCGTCAAAGCTGACCTCGGCATAGTGAGCAATCTGAACGCCGCACAGCTCGTTGACCGCTTGGACCATGGCCTCGGCGCCGCCATAGGTATGGCAGGCGTTAATCTTCATGGTCGAGCCTTTGTAGACAACCTTGGTATCGCGCGGAATGGAGATGAGCGTTGCCTGCTTTTGCGTAGGGTCAACGCGAGCCAGGATAATCGAGTCGGCACGGTACGTATCCTCGCCCGGACGACCATCGGTACCAAGAAGCAGCACGTAGAACGGATCTTTTGCCTCATCGGTATCGACCAGAATCTGGCGCAAGTTGTTGGTAATGACATTGGAGTCGCCAAGCTTGCCCATGATGGTGGCAAACCACAGACCTGCAGCGGTCGTGGCGCTCAGCAGTACGCCGAGCACGGCGATGAGAGCTACGCGGCGAACCGTGCGCCCGCGACGGCGCTGACGGGCGCGCTCGGAATAGCGAGCGACGTTGTCGCGGCTGTAGATCTTGGCCTGCGCACCAGTCGAGGGTCTTCGGGTGTTATCCGCCAGGGGCTTCTTGTTAAACATAGGCAACCTGCATTAGTAGATGACGGGATCGGGGACGGTGGCATGTTCGACATGCGCGCCAAGCGCCTGCAGCTTTTCGACAAACTGCTCGTAGCCACGTTTGATGTGATGGATGGCAGAGACCTCGGTAACGCCGTCGGCGATAAGACCGGCAACCACAAGCGCCGCGCCGCCACGAAGGTCGGGCGAGGTGACCTGTGCGCCTGAGAACCCCTTAACGCCGTGAATCATGGCGTGATGGCTCTCAATGCGAATATCAGCACCCATACGCACGAGCTCGGAGGCGAACATAAAGCGGTTCTCGAAGATATTCTCGGTAATCACGGAACTTCCGTCGGCAAGGGCCGAAAGCACCATGATCTGCGCCTGCATGTCGGTCGGGAAACCCGGGAACGGAAGCGTCTGGATATCGACCGGCTTGATGCGCTCGGCGCGATTGACGTGGACACCGTTCTCGATACGCTCGCACTCGATACCCATAAGTTCCATCTTTTTGAGCACCATGCCCAGGTGGATGGGGCAGAAGCCCGTAACATCGACGCCGCGTTCATCGGCCATGAGGGCGCCGGCGACGATAAAGGTGCCGGCCTCGATGCGGTCACCCACCACGCAATGGGTAACGGGGTGCAGCTCCTCCACGCCCTCGATGGTCACGACGGGCGTGCCCGCGCCGACGATCTTGGCACCCATCTCGTTGAGCATGTTGGCAAGGTCGACGATCTCGGGCTCGCGGGCAGCGTTGTCGATAACCGTGGTGCCCTGCGCGCGCACGGCAGCCATGATGAGGTTCTCGGTCGCACCGACACTGGCGAACTCGAGCGTGACGGTGGTACCGCGCAGACCGTGGGGCGCATTAGCGTTGATGTAACCGTGGGCGGTATCGAACTCAACGCCCAGGGCCTCGAGACCCAGAATGTGCATATCGATCTTGCGAGCACCCAGGTTGCAGCCGCCCGGCATGGCAATCTTGGCGCGATGGAAGCGGCCCAGCAGGGGTCCCATGACGGCGGTGGAAGCACGCATCTTGGCAACGAGCTCGTAGGGGGCCTCCCAAGAATCGACCTGAGAGGTATCAATCTCGAGCGTGTGCTCGTCGAGAACATCGATCGTAGCGCCCATGCCCTTGAGCACCTTGCCCATCACGTGAACATCGGAAATATCGGGCACGTTCTGCAGCGTCGTCTTGCCCGGCGCCAGAAGCGTTGCCGCCATGAGTTTGAGCGCGGAGTTCTTGGCACCCGAGACGGGCACGGAGCCTCCGATGGCGTGGCCACCCTCAACGCGGATAATATCCAAGGTCTACCCTTTCAAAAAGCATGCCCGGGGTGGCTGGGCCATCCCGGGCATGATGTGTTCGCAAATGGTCGAACGCTAAATCGTTTGACTATTGGGCAAGCTTGAGCTTACACCATGCGATTTCATTATAGAGGTAGGCGCGGCGTGCATCATCCTCCGACAAATTACCCAGCTTCTCTTCAAAACCTTGAATATCAGCTTTAAGCTTGTCGGCATCGACGGTCGCCAAATCGCAAGCGCGCTCGGCGAGAACGGTCACGACATCGTCCGCAACCTGGGCATAGCCGCCGGCCACGGCAAACGTGTGGTCGACAGTGCCCATGGCCTTATCGGAAACGCGAACGTAACCGCGGTCGATCGTGCAGATCTCGCTGGAGTGAGCAGGCAGAACGCCAAACTCGCCATCCGTGGACGGAATCGACACAAACGCAGCGTCGCCCTCATAGGCGCAGCTCACGGGGCACACGATGCGGATACGCATAACCTACTTCTCCCCCATCTTGCGGGCGCGCTCGCGCACGTCCTCAATCGTGGAAGCATAGCGGAAAGCCTGCTCGGGCAGGTCATCGGCCTTGCCGTCGACAATCTCGGCGAAAGAGCGGACGGTATCCTCGACGCGGACGTAGACACCGGGGTTGCCGGTGAACTTCTCGGCGACGTGGAAGGACTGCGAGAGGAACTGCTGAATCTTACGGGCACGGTTGACCGTAAGGCGCTGCTCCTCGGACAGCTCGTCCATACCCAGAATGGCGATGATGTCCTGAAGGTCGGAGTACTCCTGCAGGAGCTCCTGGACCTTGACGGCGACACGGTAGTGCTCCTCGCCGACGATCGAGGGATCGAGAGCGTCGGAGGAAGACGCGAGCGGGTCGATAGCCGGGAACAGGCCGAGCGACGAAATGCTACGCGAAAGAACCGTGGTGGCGTCGAGGTGCGTAAACGTCGTGGCAGGCGCCGGGTCGGTCAGGTCGTCTGCGGGGACGTAGACAGCCTGGACGGAGGTAATGGAGCCCGTCTTGGTCGAGGTAATGCGCTCCTGGAGGTCGCCCATCTCGGTTGCCAGCGTGGGCTGGTAACCAACGGCGGACGGCATACGGCCCAGAAGTGCGGAAACCTCGGAACCTGCCTGGGAGAAGCGGAAGATGTTGTCGATGAACAGCAGAACGTCCTGGCCACGATCGCGGAAGTACTCAGCGGTGGTAAGGCCGGCCAGACCGATGCGCAGACGCGCTCCGGGCGGCTCGTTCATCTGACCATAGACCAAGCAGGTCTTGTCGATAACGCCAGACTCGCTCATCTCGAGAAACAGGTCGGTGCCCTCACGGGTACGCTCGCCGACGCCGGTGAACACCGAGGTGCCGCCATGCTCCTGGGCGAGGTTGTTGATGAGCTCCTGAATCAGAACGGTCTTGCCGACGCCGGCGCCACCGAACAGACCCGTTTTGCCGCCACGGATGTAGGGCTCGAGCAGGTCGACGGCCTTGATGCCGGTCTCGAAGATCTCGGTCTTGGTGGTGAGCTCGTCAAAGCGGGGCGCCGCGTGGTGGATGGGGTAGAACTCCTCCACCTCGGGCATAGGCTTGCCGTCGACGGGCTTGCCCATGACGTTCCAGATGCGGCCAAGCGTCTTGGGGCCAACGGGCATCTTCATGGGCTCACCGGTATCGGTGGCGATGAGACCACGCTGCAGACCGTCGGTCGAGGACATGGCGACCGTGCGGACGACGCCGCCCGGAAGCTGGCTCTCAACCTCGAGGATCGTGCTCAGGTGACCGATCGGGGTCTCGGCCTCGACCGTGAGCGCGGTGTAGATCGGGGGCACCGCGCCGTCAAACTTGACGTCGACGACAGGGCCGATGATACGCACGATGCGACCATCACCGGCAGTCGTCTTCTTGGTGGCTTCCTCGACCGCAAGCTTTACGGTGTTATTAGCCATTACTGTTCCTCCAATGCTGAGGCTCCGCCGACGATCTCGTTAATCTCGGTCGTGATCGAAGCCTGACGCACGCGACTATACGTGCGGGTAAGGGTCGAGATGATCGCGGTGGCGTTTTCCGTCGCGGAGTGCATGGCCTTGCGGCGTGCACCCTGCTCGGCGGCCGCCGAATCGATCAGGGCCTGGTAGATGACCGTCAGGATATACGACGGTACAAGCTTGCCGAGAACATGCTCGGGAGAGGGCACGAACTCGAACGTGGACGAGATGCGCTTAGGGGCGTCGGTCTCGTTCTTACGCGGACCGTGGGCCATAGCGATCATCTCGGGGTCGAGCGGCAACAGATGCTCGACGCGAAGCTCCTGATCCACGCGGTTCTTGGCGTGGTGGTAGACAAGCTCGACACGGTCAAGCTCACCGGCACGATACGCATCGCAGATATGAGAGGAGATCATGCGGGCCTGATTGAAATCGGGCTCAGAGGAGTTGCCCTCAAAGTGCATGACGACGTTTGCGCGGTCACGGAAATACGTGGCCGGCTTACGCCCGCACGCGATGATCTCGCACTCGATGCCGTCGTTCGCCCAAGAAGCGGCGAGCTTTTCGGCCGTGCGCTCCACCGTCGTATTGAAACCGCCGGCAAGGCCGCGGTCCGAGGCAATAACGACAATCAGGCCATGCTTGACGTTCTCATGCTTCTGCAGCATGGGATCGGTGCCCGAACAGGAAGCGTCGCCGGCGACCGTCAACATGACGTCGGTCAGCGCCTCCTTATAGGGCTCGGCCTGCTTGGAACGATCGAGGGCACGACGGATCTTGGCCGTAGAGACCATCTCCATCGTGCGCGTGATCTGCTTGGTCGTGGTAACCGAGGAGATTCGCTTCTTAATGTCGCGAAGGTTGGCCATGGGGCTTAGTTCTCCTCTGATCCAGAAACATCCGAATGGTGCTTGGCCATGAACTGCTGCTTGAAGTCGCCGATGACGCGCAAGAGCTCAGCCTTGGTGTCATCATCGATCTTCTTGGCGCGAACCTTGTCGAGCAGCGAGCCAAAGCCATTGTCCATGTACTCGATGAGCTCGGCACGGAAAGGCAGCACGTCGGCAATCTCCAGGTCATCCAGGAAGCCCTCGTTGCCAGCGAACAGCGTAACGATCTGCTCGCCAACCTCAAACGGCTTGTAGCGCGGCTGCTTAAGGAGCTCGGTCATGCGGGCACCATGGGTCAGCTGCTTCTGAGTAGCCTCGTCAAGGTCGGAGCCAAACTGCGTAAAGCCAGCGAGCTCCTGATAGGAAGCGAGGTCCAGACGGAGGTTGCCGGCGACCTGCTTCATGGCCTTGGTCTGCGCATCGCCACCGACGCGGGACACGGAAATGCCCACGTCGACTGCCGGGCGCTGGCCCTGGAAGAAGAGCTCGGACTGCAGGTAGATCTGACCATCGGTAATGGAAATGACGTTGGTCGGAATGTAGGCCGAGACGTCGCCGTCCTGGGTCTCGATGATCGGCAGAGCTGTCATGGAGCCGTAACCGTTCTTCTTGGACATCTTGACAGCACGCTCGAGCAGACGAGAGTGCAGGTAGAAGATGTCACCAGGATAGGCCTCGCGTCCGGGCGGACGATGCAGCGTCAGCGACATCTGACGGTAGGCCACAGCCTGCTTGGACAGGTCATCGTAGATGACGAGCACGTGACCGCCGGGGTTGGTCTCGCTGGCGGGCTTGCCGTCCTCGCCGTTGTACATGAAGAACTCGCCGATAGCGGCACCGGCCATAGGCGCGATGTACTGCATAGGGGCGGAATCGGCAGCGGTGGCCGAAACGATGATGGTGTAGTCGAGCGCACCGTGCTGAGCGAGGGTCTCGCGGATGTTGGCAACCGTGGAGGCCTTCTGGCCGATGGCGACATAGATGCAGACCATGCCCTTGCCGCGCTGGTTGAGGATAGCGTCGATGGCAATGGCGGTCTTACCGGTCTTACGGTCGCCGATGATGAGCTCACGCTGACCGCGGCCAATAGGCACCATGGAGTCGATGGCCAACAGGCCGGTCTGAACCGGCTCGCACACCGGGGTACGGTCGATGACGCCGGGGGCCTTGAACTCAATGGGACGACGGTGCGTGGCGACGATGTCGCCCAGGCCGTCGATGGGCTGGCCGAGCGGATTGACGACGCGGCCGAGCATGGCGCGGCTCACAGGGATATCCATAATGCGGCCAGTGGTGCGGCACTCGTCGCCTTCCTTGATGGAGTCGACGGCACCAAACAGAACGGCGCCGACCTCGTCACGGTCAAGGTTCTGGGCAAGGCCGAAGACGGTCTCACCGGTATCGGAGCTCTTGAACTCCAGAAGCTCGCCTGCCATGGCGCTCTTGAGGCCGGAGACGCGCGCGATGCCGTCGCCTACCTCGTCGACCGTTGAAACCTCATGCGTATCGACCGTCGCGGAGAGGCTCGTGAGCTGCTCCTGCAGTTTCTTGGCGATATCCTGGGCATTGAGGGTTTCGGACATTAGGCTTCACCTCCGTACGAATTGGCAGAGTTTGCGAGGGTCTCCTGCGCGATGCGCAGCTGCGTCTTGACGGTAATGTCACGACGCTCGCCGCGGGCCTCGAGCACCAGGCCGCCCACGATAGACGGGTCGACCTGCTCGATAAGGAATACTTTGCGGCCGAAGTCCTGCTCGCATTTCTTAGTGATGGTTTGACGCAGCTCGTCGTCGAGCGGGATCGCCGTGGTGACGGTCACGCCCACTACATCCTCGTCTTCCTCGGCAACATACTTAAAGGCAGCTGCCACCTTGGGAAGAAGGTCGAGCTGGTCGCGCTTGGACATGGTGTCGAGCACGGCGATGATCTCGGGGTTGGCAGAAGCCAAGCGCTCGATCATCTCGAGGTCCTCGAACACATGGTTCTCGGCCTTGGCGGCTTCCAGAAGGGAGCGCGCGTAGGTCTCGAGCACTTTGTCCTGATAGCGGCTAGTCGGCATTCAGGCTACCTGCTTCCTGGATGTAGCGCTCGATGAGCTTCTTCTGCTCGGCCTCGTTCTCGAGTGCCTCGCCCACGATCTTGGTGGCGACGGCAACGGACAGGTCGGCGATGGAGTTCGCGGCACCGGCGTAGATGGACTTGCGCTCGTCCTCGACGGTCGTATGGGCCTTGGCGATGATCTCCTCGGCCTCCTTGTGAGCAGCCTCGATGATACGGGCGCGCTCGGACTCGGCGTCCTTACGGGCCTCGAGAACGATGTCGGCAGCCTGACGACGGGCGTCGGTGACGATCGAGTCGGACTCAGCGCGCTTGGCGATAGCCTCCTGCTTGGTCTTCTCGGCCTCGTCGAGGCTCTCCTCGATCTTCTTGCCGCGCTCCTCCATGGTTTTCATGATGCCCGGCAGGGCGACCTTGGCCAGCACGATCCAGATAATCAGGAAGGCGATAAGCGCCGGGATGAACTCCGCCATCTTAGGGATGAGGATGTCCGCACCGGCGGCGCCGTCCTCGGCGAACGCGGAAACCGGCATGAGCAGCGCGGCCGCGGACGCGGAGAGTGCGATCGCGCTCTTCTGGGATGAAAGATTCATACTTGACGCTCCGTGCTATTTAACGATCAGCGCGACAACGAAGCCGATCAGAGCCAGAGCCTCGCCGAAGGCGGAGCCCATGATGAAGACGGTGAACACGCGGCCCTGGACCTCAGGCTGACGGGCCATAGCACCCGTAGCACCCAGAGCAGACAGGCCGATAGCAAGACCAGCGCCGATAACACCGAGACCGTAACCGATAACTCCCACGATTCCTCCTTTGTCGTGCGTGTCTTATTTCACGCAGGATAACCTTTTTATAACTGCCGGGCTCCATGGGTACGGGCACCGGCGGTTTAACGAATTGCCTTACCTTTAAGGCGCGAACGGAAGACTACTCCTCCTCCGCGACCTCCTCTGCCTCGGAGACATACACGGCGGTAAGGACCGTGAAGACGTAAGCCTGGATGGCGCCGACCACAAGCTCGATCGCATAGATCAGGATGAGGATGGCAAGCCAGGCCAGCGAAGGCAGGGCGCCGACGGCGTGGGCCGCGGAAACCTGCTGAAGCAGCGGCTGCATGAACATGCTCGCCATGATGGCGAACGAGCCCATGACCACGTGTCCTGCGAACATGTTGCAGAACAGACGGACGGCGAGCGTGATGAGGCGCAGGAAGGTCGAGAAAAGCTCGACGACCCACACGAGCACGTTCATCGGGAAGCTCACGCCCTGCGGGGCGAGGCTCTTGATGTAGCCGATCACGCCGTGAGCCTTGCATCCGTAGTAGATGAAGTACACGAAGGCGAAGATGGCGAGCGCGGCGGTGGAGCCGATTGCACCGGTGCCGGGCTTCATTCCCGGGATCAGGCCGATCATGTTATTGATCAGGATGAACAGGAAAAGCGAGCACAGGAACGGGAAGTGCTTCTTCCAGTTCTCACCCACGACGCCCTTGCCGATATCGTTCTCGACGTACTCGATGATGTACTCGAAACCGTTGACGAAGAAGCCCTTGGGAACCAGGGTCTGCTTCTTCTTGAACACGGCCAGGACGATCAGGAGCACGATCGTGGAGACGATCAGCCAAAACGAGTACTGCGTGATGCCGCAGCTCAGATCGCCCACGACAGGGGTGGAGCTGAACTCGCTGACCAGATGATTAATCTCATCAGGCAGCTTTTCAAAAATTTCCACGACTTACCTTTCGACCTCATGAGGATCTCGCAGCGCCTTGGCGACGCGAACCGTGCAGGCGGCCATAAAGGCCACGAAGCCGATCGCCTCGCCCAGGAGGAACATGCGAAATGCCTCTCCGAACAACACAAACACAACCAAGGTAAAGACGAGCAGGGCGATTGCCGAGACCGCCAGACTCACCATACCCTTGAGCATGTCCGCATTCTGTTTATCGTCAAGAACCGGCTTGAGCGTAAAGACAAAGGGAAGGAAGGCAATTGCGCCCGCGATGGCGCCTGCAACGATAGCGAGCAGATCGGCTATCTGAAACACTGGCGTCCTCACTTTCCTTTTTAACGCTTCACAGAACAGTTCCCGCCAAACATTGGTGACTATTGTACGAGCCAATCGCTAAAGTACAACCGAAAAAGCATCGGTTAATACGCACCTGTTCGTTTTCTTAAGACCTTCTTTATGCCGCAGGTACGGTAATACGTTTTTCTCGAACCCTGCAGGGCAAAACGTCCGTTAACAGGAGTGCGCGCGGTCGCCTTTTGTTCGTCCGCGCGCACCGTTTCTTCGTATTTGCAGCCGCGGCCGTCTTAGCCCAGCGACTAGAGCGTGCCGTAGATGCGGTCACCGGCGTCGCCGAGGCCGGGAACGATGTAGGCAGCCTCGTTGAGATGGTCGTCGATGGCGCAGGTATAGATATGCACATCTGGGTCCTTCTCAGTCAGCGACTTGAGGCCCTCGGGGGCCGCGACGATGCACAGCATGCGGATGTCCTTGACACCGCGCTCGCGCAGGTAGCTAATGGCCATCTCGGCCGAACCGCCCGTGGCGAGCATGGGGTCGACGACCAGGCAGATGCGCTGGTCGATATCCTTGGGCATCTTGCAGTAATACTCGTGCGGCTCGTGGGTAACCTCGTCGCGCTCCATGCCGATGTGGCCCACGCGAGCGGAGGGCACCAGGTCGAGGATGCCGTCGACCATGCCAAGGCCCGCACGCAGGATGGGCACGATGGCGAGTTTCTTGCCAGCAAGCTGTTTGAACGTGGCGGTAGTGATGGGGGTCTCGACCTCGACGTCTTCCATAGGCAGGTCGCGCATGGCCTCGTAGCCGTCAAAAAGCGCGAGTTCGCGCACGAGCTGACGGAACTGGTTGGTGCCGGTGTTTTTGTCGCGCAGGATCGACAGCTTGTGCTGGACGAGCGGGTGATCGACAAGCGTCACACGGGACGCATCGTAGGTGACGGTCATGGATTGATTGCCCCTTTCGTTGCGGCCGCAAAACGGCCTTGCTGACAAGGCGTGCAGCAATGTTGCCGCCGCACGCCATGCATTAGTTTAGCGGTTTGTTGTATCGAGCAGCCCATCGCAGCCCTACTGTGCGGTGCTGAGCGAGCGCCTTACTGCATCACGCCAGCCCGCAAGGTTTTGCTCGCGGCGCTCGGCGGACATGTGGGGAAGGAAGGTCCTAACGATCTGGGCATTTTGCTCCAGCTCCTCCAGGTCTTCCCAATAGCCGACGGCAAGACCCGCCAAGTACGCGGCACCGATTGCCGTGGTCTCCACCGTCTCGCATTGCAGCACGGGGATATCCAGCAGGTCGGCCTGGAATTGCATGATGAACTCGTTGCGCGAGGCACCGCCATCGACAGACAGGCGCTCGATCGAAAGCCCCACGTCCTGCTCCATGGCGCGCAGCACGTCGTAGCTCTGATATGCCATGGATTCGCAGGCGGCACGTACGATGGTCGCACGGCTCGAGGCGCCGGTCAGACCGCACACGATACCGCGGGCATGCGGGTCCCACCAGGGAGCGCCCAAACCCGCAAAGGCGGGAACGAAGTAGCAGCCCTCGTTGTCGCTAATCGAAGCGGCGAGTTGTGCCGACTCGCTCACGCTCGAGATGATGCCCATGTTGTTGCGAAGCCAGTTCATCGTTGAGCCGGCGGCAAAAATAGAGCCCTCGAGCGCATAGCTGACTTTGCCGTCCGCAGCGATACCGATGGTGGAGACCAGGCCATTCTTGGATTCGACGATCTCGTCGCCGGTGTTCATGAGCATAAAGCAGCCCGTGCCATAGGTGTTTTTGGTCTGGCCGGGACGGAAACAGCAGTGACCGAACAGCGATGCCTGCTGGTCGCCCGCCACACCCATGATGGGCGGCATGTTGGTCATGATGTCGCTCGCGACGCGGCCGTAGTCGCCCGAGCTCCAACGAACCTCGGGCATCATGGAACGTGGAACGTCAAAGAGCGCCAGCAGGTCGTCGTCCCAATCGAGCGTATGGATATTAAAGAGTGCCGTGCGGCTGGCATTGGTGTAGTCGGTGGCAAAGACCTGGCCGCCGGTGAGGTTGTAGATGAGCCAGGTGTCGATGGTGCCAAACATGAGGTCGCCCGCCGCCGCGCTCTCGCGTGCGCCGTCGACGTTGTCGAGAATCCACTGCACCTTGGAGGCCGAGAAATACGGGTCAAGCGTAAGTCCCGTGCGGGAGCGCACCAGCTCCTCGCAACCCTGTTCAACCAACGCGTCGATCGCCGGCGCGGTACGACGGCACTGCCATACGATGGCGTTATAGATGGGCTGGCCGCTCACGCGGTCCCAGACCACCGTGGTCTCGCGCTGGTTGGAGATGCCGATGGCGGCGATGCGGTCGGAATGGATACCGCTCTTAAACTGAACCTCCATCATCACGCCGATCTGGCTGGCAAGCACCTCCGTGGGATCCTGCTCCACCCAGCCGGGGCGCGGGAAGCTGGTTTTTACGCTACGACGCGCCTGGGCAACGATGCAGCCGTATTCGTCGACAATGGCCGCGAGTACCGAGGTAGTGCCGCAGTCGAGCGCCATGATGTAGGAACCGCCAAAGTTAAACGAGGCATCTTCCATGCCCAGGCTGCCCAGATTCAAAGACATCGCTTACACCCTTCTATTGCATCGGGTCGAACAGGACCCGCTCGATCTCTGATGCGGGAAGTGCGCCTTGGCGCAGGATCTGGAGCCCGCCGTGCTGGAACGACACGATGGTCGAGGCGTCGCGACACGGGGTCTCACCGGCGTCGACGGCAACATCGACCCCCTCCAGGATGCGACCCTCGACGGCGGCAAAGCTTGCCGGCGAAGGCGCGCCGTGCGTGTTGGCGCTCGTGCAGGCAAGGGGACTGCCGCAGGCGCGGATGAGCGCTTGGACCACGGGAGAGGCCGAAGCGCGCAGGGCCACGGTGTCGTCGGCAGCGCGCATAAAGGTCGGCACGCAGGGGGCTGCCTTGACCACGATAGTCAGGGCTCCCGGCCAGCATCGTCGCGCGAGTACGCGGGCATCTTCCGGGATATCCACGCCATAGCGGTCGAGTGCTTCGACGCCATCGACCAGCCAAGCGACGGTTTGCGTGAGCTCACGTTGCTTGAGAGTGAAGATACGGCGATAGCCGGTGCCGAGCGCAGGAACTGCGGCGCCATTGACGGCAGCCTGCGGATCGCGCGGCCACGATGGGAATTCGCTTGTATCTTGGGGCACGGCGTCCGAGAAGGCGTTGACTGCCACGGCAACACCGTAGACGGTCTCGGTCGGAATCAAGGCCAGGCCGCCGCGGCCGAGCACCTCGGCCGTGCGCTCGACGGCAAGCCGATGCGGCTCGCGCGTTCCCTCGTATACCCGATAGACCGTCTGCATGTGTATGCCAGCCCCTTACGCTCTGGTGCAAGTTTGTTTACTGTGGGGCATTCTCGCACGAAACATTCAACCTATTTGCCCAGAGCGCATGTTGGTTTGGTGAGCGGCTCTAGTAGTCGGTGAAAGTGAGGGGGTTAATTGAAGATTTTTAGCGCGCAAGCGTAACGGTACGATCGGGAAACTCGATGCTTGCAACCAGTTTTCCGCCGAGGCTCTCTGCGTACCTGCTCAGCGTGTCGAGCCTCATCGAACCCAACTCCCCACGCTCGAGCTCGGATACACGTTTTTGAGAAACGCCCATCGACTGGGCGACCGACGCCTGTGTTAGATCTTTTAACCTGCGAATCTGAGCAAGCTTATAGGCTTCGATACGATCGCGAGTCCTCTCCTGCTCGGCGGTAATGGAGTCGCGTGTTATCCCGCGAGATTCCATATACTCATGCAGTTCCATCTCGATCGAGCCTCCTTACGTGGCGACGGTATATTTGCTCGGCCCTTGGAATGTTGATCGCATACCAACCGTTCCATTTTGCCCTTGACGATCCCGCTCGCGACTTATCACCCGCCAATAGCAATACCGCCTGGCGCTTGGGGTCAAAGGCGAAGAGGATGCGAATCACCTGCCCACCACACGACGTCACTCTCAGCTCCTTTAAATGATGAAGCTTCGAGCCCTTTACGCGGTCAACCAGCGGACGACCAAGGCTGGGACCTTCCTTCTCGAGCACCAAAAGGTCTGCATAAATCTGCTTCAGCGTAGCTTCATCCTGCTCATCAAGCCAAGGTTCAATGTAATCAAGCACGATACGGTACCGATGCAGCTGATTTGACATACCTTTCTCCTTCTATAGTAGAAGTTTTACGGTATATTGCAAGGACAAACTTGCGCAAATGTCTATTTATTCAGCTTAAATACGCTGTTTGGGCTCGGTGACGATGGCTCGAACGATGCGGGGACGATCGGTGAGGTCGTGGACGATACGCACGTCCGAAAGGCCTGCTTGACGACAGAGCTCGGCCGCGGCGTCGAGCGCGCCCTCGTAGAGCTCGCAGGCAAACAGGCCGCCGGCACGCAGCATGTAGGGCGCCGCGTTGAGCAGGCGGCGGAAGATATCGAGACCGTCGGCACCGCCCTCGAGCGCCAGATCGGGCTCAAAGTCCTTGACCTCATGCGGCAGCGAGCGCATGACATCGGTGGGGATGTAGGGCGGGTTGGAGACGAGTACGTCAAAGGTGCCCCACTCTTCGCGGGGAATGGAACTCACCAGGTTGGTGAGGCTGAAGGCGACCTCGTCGGACGTGAGGCCAAGCGCATCGCGGTTTTTGGTAGCAAGGTCGATGGCGCGCGGCTCGATATCGGTAGCAGTGCAGGTAACGTGCCCGCGGCGCTCCCAGGCAAGGGAGAGCGAAATGCAGCCCGTGCCGCAGCCGACCTCGAGAACGCGGGCAGTGCGGGGCTCGGCTGGGGCAGATACGTTAGCCTCGGCGGCATCTTGCGCGGGAGTCGCCTGTTGGTCGTTGTCCTCAATGGCGATGCCGTATTCGTCGAGCTCGGGCTCGGGGGTTTCCATGGCCTCTGCTTCTGCCGCTTCGGCTTCTGCTGCCTGCGCGGCGGCTTCCTCGGCCTCGCGGTCGGCCAATTCCTCGGCATAGGCGCGGCTACCCAGTACGTCGCCGCCTAGCGCCGCCTCATCGGCAGCCGTCAGGTTAGCGGCGCGGCGCTCGGCGGTCGCCCGTTCGTCTGCCAGCGCGGCCTCGGCCTTGCGTGCCTCCTCGACCTCATCGTTCCAAGGCAGCTCAACACGCTGACGGGCGGCAGCCTCGGGGCTCAGCACCTCGGCATCCAGATAATTGAGGACTTCCTCGACGAGCATCTCGGTCTCGGGACGCGGAATGAGCACGCCGGGGGCGCACGCGACGTCAATCATGCGAAACTGCGTGCTGCCGGTGATGTACTGTAGCGGTTCACCTTTAGCGCGACGAACAACGGCCGCGTGCATGGTCTCGAGCTGGGCCGCGTTAAGCGTCTCGTCCATGCGCATATATAGGTCGATGCGTGTCAAACCCGTGGCAGCGCAGAGCAGCCACTCGGCAGAAAGACGGGGGTGCTCCTCGCCGCGCTCGGCCAGGTACTCCTTGGTCCACTCGAGACAACGCTTGATGGTCCAAATCTCGTTTGCCATGGGGCCCTCCCCTCTTAAGCGCCGGGCGGCGCGCGAATGTCGGAGCAGATTGTACGCGAGGCCAGCGCTTGGCAAGGGACGATTAAAGGCAATTATCGAGAATCAGCCCAGATTTTTGTACCGGGCTTGCTCAAAGTGTTCATTCGCTGACGTCTAAATTTGCATTCGTCAAGCTTTTGGCAAGGTTGACCCAAAACTGACCAATATCTAACCAAACGCTTGCCACATCGCTTGACGCACGACCCATCAAAAATCGCTCCGCGACTTCTTGAACGATATTTTGAGCAATATTTTCGATAGCGGACTTATGCCGTCAATTGCCTTAAGCAGGTAAGCAGCTCAAATGACATCACAGCCGACTGAATAAAATATCAAGGCGATGTCACCAATGACTCCCTACGGATCATTTGACAACCAAGGAAATGCCGATGTTTTGGCAATGTCAGCGAGCGACGTCCAGAGCGAACAAGTTGGCATGAAAAAGGCAGGGCATAGACCTTCTGGTCATGCCTTGCCTTTTGAATGACAAATTGTCGCTCTGGGCGGCGCGCAGCGTCGAGCAGTTACGGCGTTTGGTAAAACGCCGTAACTTAAACAGCCTGCGCCAGCTTCTCGGCTCGCTCGGCGGCGGCGAGCGCCTCGATGACGGTACCGAGCTGATCGCCCAGAAGGACGCCGTTGTAGGTAGAGTTGAAGCCGATACGGTGATCGGTCACGCGGTCCTGGGGCTGGTTGTAAGTACGGATCTTCTCGGAACGGTTACCGTGGCCGATCTGGCTTTGGCGCTCGGCACCGAGCTCGGCCTGCTGCTTCTCGAGTTCCATCTCGTACAGACGGGCACGCAGCATCTGCATGCAGACCTCGCGGTTCTGGATCTGGGAACGTTGCTCCTGCGACTGCACCACGGTGTTGGTGGGCAGGTGGGTGATGCGCACGGCGGAGTAGGTGGTGTTAACGCACTGACCGCCAGGGCCGGAGGCGCAGTAGGTGTCGATGCGCAGGTCGGACTGGTTGATCTGGACGTCGATTTCCTCGGCCTCGGGAAGCACGGCGACGGTAGCCGTTGAAGTCTGGATGCGGCCCTGGGACTCGGTCTTAGGGACGCGCTGGACACGGTGCACGCCGGACTCGTACTTCATAACGGAGTAGACGCGGTCGCCCTCGACCTTGAACTCAATGGACTTAAAGCCGCCGGCCTCGCTGGGGCTGGAATCGAGCACGGTAGTCTTCCAGCCGCGCGACTCGCAAAAGCGCTGATACATCTTGTACAGGTCGCCGGCGAAGATGGCCGCCTCGTCGCCACCGGCGGCGGAGCGGATCTCGACGATGGTGTTCTTGTCGTCGTTGGGGTCACTCGGGATGAGCATGTACTTGATGTCTTCCTCGAGCTGGGGAAGCTTTTCCTCGTTCTCGGAGATGTCCATCTGGAGCATCTCCTTCTCGTCCGCATCGCTGGTGTCGCGGAGCATCTCCTTGGCGGCCTCGATGTCATCGAGCGCGCCGATGTACTCGCGCGAGGCAGCGATGAGGTCGGACTGGTGTGCGTACTCCTTGTTGAGACGCGTGAACTCCTTGATGTCGGAGGCGACGGCCGGGTCGGAAAGCTTCTTCTCGAGCTCCTCGTAGGCCTTAATGATCTTTTCGAGCTTGTCGCGCATGGCGGGACTCCTTTATGTGCGTGAAGGCGAAAATCGGCAGAGTTGATGGGGCGCGCGGCGCCACTGCGGGGGTAAGCCCAGCTAGAACATGTCGATCTTCAGATACATGCGCATCCCTTCGCGTATGAGGTACATAGTTGCGGTCTAACCCATACATGATAGCGTGCGCAGGCATACCTGCATATAACCCGCACGGAATGCGACAAAGGGTCAGTCTCTTTCCTTGAATACAACTTCATCCGAACGCCTCCCGCATTCATCCGCACATATACGGATAAATTTGGGAATCCGATACCCTGAGGGCCGGATCGGCCGGCCCCGGGAGATCGGAGGACGCCATGTCCGGAAAGGGCGGGAAGGGCGCCGCGAGGGCGGTCCCGAGGACCCACGGCAGGCTCACCGGGTACGAGCGGGACACGGTCCAGAGGATGCTGAAGCGCAGGGTTCGCTCGGCCACTTCCTCGAGAGGTTCAAGGGCGTATCGACCCGCAGGCTCCACAGCTGCCTGATGTGGTTCAGATGGCTGCGCGAGGCCGCACGCGTCGGGGACAGGACGTCGCTCATGCGCGAGCAGCTCGACGACGGGCGCTACGAAAAGATCCGGAAGAAGATGATGGAGCCGGAGTACGAGTTCCATCCGGAGCTGGACGTGCAAACGGCGGGTTAACGTAGCCTTCCACCAAAAAGGGCGGGCAGCCGCGCCCTGCGACCACCCGCCCTCAATCAAAGCCCTTCTCGGCCGCCGCAGCTACCGGTTCCGACGCCGCAGGATCACGCCTGCGGCGATCAGCACCACCGCGCCGCCCGCGATTCCACCCAGAGCCATCGGCGACAAGCTGGTATCGCCCATCTCCGGCAGACCCGGCTTCTCCTTCTTCGGCACCGGCGGCTTGCTCGGCGGATTCGTCGGCGGGTTGACCGGCGGGGTGGTCGGCGGCGTGTACGTGTTCTTGAACACTGGCGCCACGTCACCGCCATAGGCTACCGTCGCCACCAGATGGCCCGCGCCGTCGTCCGTCACCGTCACCGTTACCCGGTGCTCGGCCGCGTCGTACGTCACGTTCTTCTGACCGTCGTCCACCTCGGAGATGCTGTAGGCGTACGTTCCGGGCTTGTCGTACGAGATCGCCTCGAAGCCCACCGTGCCGTCCGCCGCGTTCTTTGCGGTCTGCAGCACCTTGCCGTCGGCATCCTTCAGCTGGAAGGAGAACTGCCCTTCCTTCAGGTCCTCGCCGCTCAGCACCTTGGAGGCCCCCAGCTTCACCTCAGTCGCGGCCGGCGCGTAACTGTTGCTGAACGCCACCGCATCCGCAGCCTTGCCGCCCTTGCTGTAGGCAACCTGCGCCTCCAGCGCGTGCGTCTCCGCATTCTCCGTCACCGTCACCGTCGCGGTAAAGACCGTCGTGTCGTAGGTGACGCCGTTCGCCGTCGCCCCTGCCCGCTCGGACACGGTGTAGACGTACGTCCCCACCTTGTCCAGCTGCAGCGGCGCGAAGCCGAACGTGCCGTCGGCGCCGTTCTGCACCGTCTGCACCACGTTACCGTCGGCGTCCTTCAGGTCGAAGAAGAACTCACCCTCGGCCAGGTCGCGGCCGGTCAGAGCCTTCGTTCCGGTAATCGTCGCCGTCGTTGCCGTCGGCGTGTAGGTGTTGGTGAAGGTCAGATCCGCAGCCGTCTTGTTCGCCGTCGCGGTCAGCTGGCCGCTGCCGTCATCGGTCACGTTCACCGTTACGTCCAGCACCGCATCGCTGTAAGTGATGGTGCCATCTTGGCCCGCAACCTCCTTCACCTGGTACGCATGCGAACCAGTTGCGGTGTACGAGATGGCCTTGAAGGTAAACGCGTTACCCACGTTCGTGGTCCGGTCGATCTCCTGCCCGGTGGCCACGTCAATCAGCGCGAATGTGAACTCGCCATCGGCGGGCGTCCGCGTGGTGGCCGGGTCGGCATTCTCAAGCACCTTGGTGCCAGAGATCTGGTAGGAGGTCTGACCCGGCTGGTAGCTGTTCGCAAACGTCATGGTATTGGGGGTGACGCCGTTCTCGGTGCCCTCGCTCGGTTTCACCGTAGAGCTCTCTACCACCAGCTTGCCGTCGTTGTTGTCCTTCACCACGTAGGTCAGGGTGTACGTCTTGCCGGTGTAGGTCACGCCCGGCACGCCCGGCGCGCCGTCCGTCGGCTGCACCTCACGGACCGTGAAGGGAAAGGTGCCCGCATGGTCGAAGGTCAGCTCGTTAAAGTAAACCTTGCCCTTGGCGTCGTTCTTCTGGGTCTGGAGCACCGAGCCGTCAGACCCCATCAGCTCGAAGGCGAAGTCTCCCGCCTTTAGCTGATAGCTGCCGTCGTGCACGTTAACGCTCTTGGTGAGGGCGATCGCACCGGAGTCCGTCGCCCGTGCCTCGTAAGTGTTGGTGAAGGTGGGCTTCGTGGCGTCCGTACCGTCGTAGGCGACGCTCGCCTGCAGCGTGCCGGCATTGTCCGCAACCGTCACCACGGCATGGTGCACCGCGGCGTCGTAGGTCACGTAGGCCAGATCGCCCTTCCGCTCAACGATGGTGTACTCGTGCGTGCCCGGCTTCGCGTAGGAGAAGGCGTCGAAGCCGACGCTTCCGTTCGCGTCGTTGGTCGCGGTCCGGACGGGTTGCTTGCCTTTCAGCTGCTCAGCCGTAAGGTTGCCCTCGTACACATCGAAGGTGAACTCGCCGCCCTTGAGTACGATCGGCGTGTTGTCGTCCTTCTTCGCGTAGCTCTTCTGTGCACCGAGGGCCAGGCCGGTCGCGGCCGGCTGGTAGGTGTTGGTGAAGGTCTCCGAGCCGGATGTGCTCGTCACGATCGCCTTCGCATTCAGTGCTCCGTTCCCGCCGTCTGTGACCGTCACCTTGTAGGTGAGAGGATGGTTGTCATAGACCATGCCGGCCTCCGCGCCCGGCTGCTCCACGATGGTGTAGGTGAAGTCCTTGCTCGCGGCGCCGCCCAGGTCGGCGAGCTTGAAGCCGCGCGTAAAGTTGATCTTGCCGTCGGCGTCGTTGTTCGCGGTGGCGATCACGTTGCCGGCAGCGTCCTTCAGGTCGAAGGTGAACTCGCCGTCTGCGGGCTTCGTCGTGTGATCGAAGCCGTCCGCAACCTTGATGGTCTTGGTCGCCGTCAGGGTTACGGAACCCTTTGCGTCGTAGGTGTTGTTGAAGGTGGGAGCCGTAGCGGCACCGTCATAGGTGACGGTCACCTTCGTCTTGTTGTTGTCATCCTGGTTCTGCTCTACCCTGACGTGGACCTTGACTTCCTTGGCGTCGTAGACCACGCCGTCGACGATCTGGCCGGCCTTCTCCTCCTTCAGCGTGTAGTCGTACTCGCCCAGGTTCAGGTTCTTGACGGTCAGCTTGACCTTGCCGTCCTGGTCGTTGTTGCCCTTGGCAACCTCGTTGCCGGCCTGGTCGTACAGGCCGAAGGTGAACGCACCGGCCGTCAGGACCTTACCCGTGAGGGTCTTCGTCGTCTCGATGGTGACGTCAGCCGTCGGCTTCGAGTTGGTGAAGGTCGGCACGGCCTTCTTATCATCGTATGTGACGGTCGCCTTCAGCTCGCCCTTCTCGTCGGTGACCTTGACGTGGACCATTACGTCCTTCGTGTCATAGACGATGGTCGAGTCGTTGCCGGCAACCTCCTTGATGGCGTAGTCGTGCTCGCCCGGCGTAGCGTAGTCGATGGCTGCAAAGGCGACCTTGCCGTCCTTGTCATTCTGGACGGTCTGGATCACGTTGCGATCCTTGTCGAGCAGCTGGAACGTGAAGTCGCCCCCCGCGAGCTCACCGCCCGTGAAGTGCTTCTTCGCCTTGAGCGTTACCGAGGTCCCCTTCGGGCGGTACGCGTTCGTGAAGGTCTGCGAGCCGTCTCCACTCGCGACCTGCGGCGTGGCCGTCAGCGAGCCGGTGCCATCGTCCGCGACCGTCACCTTGTAGATGAGCGCATGGGTGTCGTAGACCATGCCCGGCTCCGTGCCCGGCTTCTCCGCGATGGTGTAGGCGAAGTCCTTGTTCGCGGCGCCGTCCAAGTCGGAGAGCTCGAAGTCGCGCGTGAACTTCACCGTGCCATCGGCCTTGTTCGTCGTGGTGTCGAGCACCTTGCCGTCGGCGTCCTTCAGCTCGAACGTGTACTCGCCGCCCTTGAGCTTGGTATCGTGCGTGAAGCCCGGCGCGACCGCAACGACCTTGGTCGCCGTCAGCTCCGCGGAGCCCTTTGCGGTATAGGTGTTCTTGAAGGTGGGGGCATCCGTCTTGCCGTCGTCGTAGGTGACGCTCGCCTCCAGCTTGCCGGCGTTGTCCACGACCGTCACCACGGCATGGTGCACCGTAGCGTCGTAGGTCACGTGGGACAGGTCGCCCTTCTGTTCCGCGACGGTGTATTTGTACTCGCCGGCCTTGGTGTAGCCGATGGCCGGGAAGGTGACGGTGCCGTCCTCGCCGTTCTCAGCGGTCTGGATGGGTTGCTTGCCCTTCAGCTGCTCAGCCGTCAGATCGCCCTTGTACAGGTCGAAGGTGAACTCGCCGCCCTTGAGCGCAGCCGACGTGCTGTCGGACTTCACGTAGGTCTTCTTCGCCGTGAGCGCCACCGAGGTCTCGGCGGGCTGGTACGTGTTCTCGAAGGTCGGGGCATCGTTCTTGCCGTCGTAAGTGACGGTCGCCTTCGCCTTGCCACCCTCCGCCTTCACCGAGACGTGGACCTTCACCTCCTTGTTGTCGTAGGTGATAGTCGGATCGGCACCGACGTTCTCCTCCTTGAGTATGTAGTCGTACTCGCCGATGGTCAGACCGGTGAGAGCAAGATTAATCTTGCCATCCTTGTCGTTCTGGACGGTCTTGACGGAATTACCCGTGGACGCGTCGCCTTGGTACAGGCCGAAGTTGAACGCGCCTTCCGTCAGGTCCTTGCCCTTGAGGGTCTTCGTTGCCTCGATGGTTGCATCGGCCGTCGGCTTCGCGTTGGTGAAGACCGGAACGCCGGCCTCGCCGTCGTAGGTGGCGACCGCCTTCAGCGTACCGTTCTTGTTATCAGTGACCCTAACGTGCACGTTCACCGTCTTGCCGTCGTACACGACGGTCGAGTCGTTGCCGGCAACCTCCTTGATGGTGTAGTCGTGATCGCCCGGAGTGTCGTAGCCGATTGCCTGGAAGGTAATGTTGCCGTCCTTGTCATTCGTGACGGTCTCAATGGGCGTGCCTTCCGCCTTGTCACCCTGGTACAGAGCGAACGAGAAGTCGTTCCCCGCGAGCGCACCGCCCCTAAAGCGTTTCTTCGCCGCCAAGGTCACGGAACCCTTCGCAGCATAGCTGTTGGTGAAGGTGGCGAGGTTCACCTTGCCGTTCTTGACCTCAAGCGTCTCGCTCTTGTCATCGCCGTCCTTTTCCACCGCCACGCCTGTGACAGTCAGCTTGGCATTCTTGTCCTCAACCTTCACCGTGACGGTGTAGGTGGAATCGTCCATCGTCCAACCGGCGTTCTGCACACCAGTCGTATTAGGATCGTCATCTTCCCCGTGGGCCTCGGTGAGCGTAAACGTGTAGTCGCCTGCCTTGTTGAATTGCATGCCGGAGAAGCTGAGGGGCTGACCGTCCTTGCTGGTGATCTTCCCCTCCGTGGTCTTGGACTCCGAGGATGTGTCGCCCTTCAGGCCGTCAGCCTTCAGATCGCCGGCGGCAATCTTATCCTTCGTCTCCGACGTGGCAGTCAGCGTGAACGAGAACTTCTTGTCCGTGCTCTCGGTGCCGGAAATCTTCTTCGTTACCTGCGGGGTCAGCTCGTCGCTGGCGACCGTCTTGTAGCTGTTCTCGAACGGAATAGTCGCCGTGTTGTCCTCGAGCGAGGCGCCGGGGGCAAACTTACGGTAATCGACCCTCTTGCCATCACTGTTCAGAACCGTCGTCTCGACTTTCAGTGTGCCGTCGCCGTTGTCGGACACTGCGATCTCGACGGTATAGACCGTCTTGTCGTAGGTGTAGCCGGCGGGAACGGGCTTCGGCACGTTCTCTTCCACCCTGTATTGGTAGACGTTGGCGCGGCATTCATTGCTCACGTCGTCGTGTGTGAACTGCAAGCCCTTCGGCAGCAAGCTCACGGTCTTGGTGTCCCCGAGCTTCATCTCGGGAATCTTGAAGGTCTCCGCCCCGCCCGTGATGTCGAGCTTCTTCGCCGCGGCGTCGGCGGAGGTCAGGATGAACTTCGTGCCATCCTGACCCTCGGCCTGATAGTCCTCGGGCGTCACCGTAAAGCTGAATGTGCTGCTCGCATCACCGGTGCCGGTGAATTTCTTCTCAATCTGTAGACCGGCCTTCGCACCGTACTCAATCGTCTCGACCTTGTACTCGTTCTTGAACGGGACGATAGGCGTAGCGGGCTTCGCACCGCGACTCGAGACCGTCTGCACGTAGTTGGTCGTGGTATTAAGGCCCTTAATCGCCTCGGCCGTCAGCGCATCAACATTGTCGCCCACGCCAACGAGCGCCGTCACGTCCGGGCCCTTCACGATGGTCGTCTTGGTGTAGAGCTGGCCTTTGTTGTCCGGATTCGGCTTCACCGCGATGAGCACGAAGGCATCACCGGGGTACTCGGTGTCATACGTGTATCCAGCAGCGTTGGCGTCATGTACCTCAGACACCTTGTACACGTACATCTTGTTGTAGCTCAGCTGCGTGAAGTTCATCTTCAGCTTACCGGACATCGTGGCGGTCTGCGTATCGTCACCGTCATCCTTGCCCACGGTGTTCGTGAACGACTTATCGGAATCAACCGGCTCCGGGGCCTTCGTGCCGTTATACGTCATCGCCTCGATGGTGAACGGGAACCTGCCATTCTCCAGCGGGGTACCAACCAGAGTTTTGGTCACATCGATGCCCGCGTAGGTACCGGAGGCCGCATAGGTGTTGGTAAACGCGGCAGCACCCGTCACCTGCCGGTCGGCATCCGTCGTCGCCTGCTTGTTGTCGTACGCAACCGACGCGGTCAGCTTACCGGTATGCGTGCCGTTCTCGATATCGGTCACTGTGTACGTCACTGTGGACGTATGGTCGTCATAGCTGATGCCGGTCTTGTCCGCGTCGGTCGGCCTCGTCTCGTTCACTTTGAACGTATACACGCCCGGCCTGGTAAACACAAGGTCGCCCGTGCCGAACGGGGTGGTGCGCATCGCGTCGCCGGGACCTGCGATCTCGACCTTAGTCGTCAAATCGCCAGTCTCATCGGAGTCGGCAGCCTTCTTCTGAGTAACGACCTTGTTTTTAACCGCTTTCATCGTGGCGTCATCCGCTGGCGTCAGCGTGAAATCGAACTTGTCATCCTGCTCCCACGCACGCCCAGCCAGCGTCTTCTGCACAGTAACCGGTGCCGACATCGTCTGGGCCACCGTGTAGGTGTTCTTGAACGGGATATATCCACCCGTGTCCGTCAGCTGCGTGCCGTCGGCCTTCCAATACGTGGCCGTGGAGGACAATTGGCCCTTGTCGTCGAGCGTGTTTTGCACCATCGCGTAGTACACGGTGGTGTCGTACGTCATGCCGCCCGTTGTCGAAGCATCGGAATTAGCGCGCTCCGTCACCTGATACACGTAGGTGGTGTTCTGGTCGGCAGCGGTGAACGTGATCTGCGGGAAAGCCGCAATGCCGCCACCATCGTTCTTCGCGGTCGTCACGCCGTCGGCGGGCATCGGCGCGTCGTTCGCACTGACCGTGTAGCTCAGGTCATTGAACTTGATGGGAGCAGCCCCCACCGCGCTGTTGGCCAGGCCGCCCAGCGCCTTCAGCTCGAAGGTGAACTTGCCCGCGGCAAGCGGGTTGTCGCCCGACTCGTCGGTATACGACTTCTGCGCGTTAAATGAGATTGTCTTGGTGTCGGTGCTGAACTTGTTGGTGAACACCGCGACCTTGTTATCGACTGGCACGGCCGGGTCGTGGTGGGCGCCATCATCGTCGTCGTTGCGAGCCATAGTGACAACCGGCTCGGACAGCGTACCCCTGCCCGTGTCGTCCACCTGCACCGTCACCGTGTACCCGGCGCTCGAGTAGCCGAAGCCGGGCAGCCAGGACGAGTCATGCTCGTCGGGCGTCCGCTCGGCCACCGTATAGGTGTACGTGCCGGGCTTCTCGTACGTAATCTGGCCGAAGCCGAACACATCACCATTGTTGACGGTCTTGACAACCTGGACGTATCCGGGCACGCCGGATACGTCCTTGTAGCCCCCGGGCATGGGCGTGCCCTTGGCAGCGCGCAGATAAATGTCGAAGCTGTCGGCCTTAGTCCACTTGCGGCCTTGAAGCACCTTCTGCGCCCGAATGCCGGTGAGCGTCACCGAAGACTTCACGCTGTAGCTGTTGGTGAACACCAGCTTGTTGTCTTCGGCCAGCGTGCCGTTGGAATTCTGCGGGGCAATCGTGCCCGAGATGCTTTCGTCCTCGCCGCTCAGGGCGTTGCCGCCCTTCTCGCGACCGGTCAGCGTGAAGCCGGCCGGCATCTTGTCTGCACCGGTCAGCTCCTCTGTACCGGTCAGCTCCCGCACCTCGTACTTGTCACCCTCGGCGAGACCGTACACGCGGATTGTCTGGCCGTCCGTGATGGTCTGCTTGCGGCCGTTCTCGAGGTCGAACATATCGCCGACCTGCTTCTCGCTTGCGGTCCCCGCGTTCTCAAACACCGCGGCCTTGTACGTCTTCCCCGCCGTCGTGGGCACGGTGAACTTGAAGGTGAACCCCGCGTCCGGTTTTCCCGTCAGGCCCGCTGGCACCACGACCTTCTTCGTCACCTCGAGGCTCGCCTCGCGCTTGTTAGCCACGCGCACGCAGGTGGCGCCCGTGAACAGCGCGTTCAGATTCTTGCCGTCCAGGTCGGCGCGGGCGCCCTTCGCATTAGTGTCACCAAGCACGTCCTGCGTGATGCCCATACGTAGCCAGCCCGTCTCGGTCTTCAGGCGGTAGGGTTCGCCCTCTTTGGTGGGCCCATACTGGTAGACACGTCCATTGGCGCCGTACTTGAGATGTACCTCATCCTCGCCACCCTTGGCGTCATTGTTCCAGGAAAGGTTGTCGTTGCCGTCGAGCGTCCCGTCGGACGTCTGCCGCGTACCTTTGATCCACGTAAGCGTGTTGTCGATGTCGCCCTCTGCGCCAAACTGGCCCAGACTCTTCATGAGCGCGCCCGGGCCCACGAACGTCGAAACGCCGTCATCGTCCGTACCAGCATCGGCATGGACGCCGTAATCGTCCACAATCACCTTGGTGAGCGTGTCGTTAAGCAGGAAGCCCTTGGGAGCCGAGACCTCCTTTAGGAAGTAGGTCCCCTTCTCGAGCGGCCTGTTACCGTCGCTCGTATTCGGGAATATGCCCGCACCTTCGAGCGGGACCGGGTTGCCGACCAACCCCGTCGTCAGGGTGTCGTAGGGGGTCTGCTCGCCCTTGAGCACGACCTTGCCGTTCGCGTCTGTTGTCACCTGATCGGCCGTGTACAGGCCGAACTTCGCACCGTCTACGGGGTTGCCCTCGGTATCGGTCTTCTGCACGAACAGGCGGTTCTGGATGTTCGTGACGAGCAGGCGCGTGGCGAACTGCCGCTTGAAGTTCGTGCTGCCTGCAATGTCGTCGCTGTACACGTGGACGGTGTTCCAAGACGTCGCGTCGCCGATCGAGCTCGCCGTTGTGTGGTAGATGGCCACCGTGTACTCGGCATCCTTGCGGGCATCACCGCTCAGCAGGTAGTAGTACTTGAAGATGTCACCGGGCAGATTTTGAATCTCTACCTGGTACTGGCCGCTCGTGTTGAGCGTGAAGGCGTGCAGGTCCTTCTTCGCCGCCTCGATAGCGCCGGCCTTGCTCGGCTTCTCGGCGAGGGTGTACCCCATTCCCGTCGATGGGTCGCCCGACACGGCGTACCAATTGTTCTGATCTTTGATATCTGCGTTTGCGCTTTTATCGCGCTTGAGCACCACAGCGAACAGTATGCCGGAGTCCAGCCTGACGGCGTCGTTGGACTTCGTCAGGTCATCATTCGCCTTGTACACGATCGACGGCGCGGTGATGGTCTCCTTCGCGGCGGCGAACGCACCGGTCTTCCACACGACGCTGTCCGCGTCCATACCGCCGCGGTTGATGATGACGCCGCCCGCGTCCTTCTTGTCGCTTGCGGGCACGTACTCGAGCTGCATGTTACCGTCCGTTGCCGTGAGGCTCGAGCGGTAACCGTTGGGCGCTTTTGTTTCCTTCAGGAGGTAGTGCTGGTAATGATACTCTTTATAAAGGTCATCGAAGTTGATAACGCCGTTGTCCACGTCATTTGTGAGCGTCAGTTGTCCATTCGCGTTCGTGGTGCCGGAGCCAAGTAGGTTATTTTGATTAGCGGTCGTGTCAGTGAAGTTCTCGTCTGTCTTGTACAGCGCGAACTGAGCACCCTCCACCGGACCGCCATCCTGGTCGAACTTGATGATGTCGGACTCGGGCACCGTCACGAGGTTGAACTTGAGCTCCATGTTGGAGTCGGTGGCGCCGCGCTCCAGGTAGAAGAACTTGAGGGTGTGGTTGGTGCCGTCTTTGAAGGTGTTGCCGTCGAAGCCCGAAGTGCCCTTTTTCGCCGCCTGGTACTTGCTCAGCAGCGTGCCGTCGCTTTTGTCGTTCACCTTAATGCCGCCCGTATGAAAGTTGATACTCAGACTCGCACGGCTGTGAATACCGCCGATATCACCCACGAGGACATCATCGATGAACACCCAGACGTCATCATCGCCGGCGAACTCGAAGGTCATGTCCTTCTTATCGTTCGTCAGGCCGCCGTTGGGCTGCACGAATCGCGTGGACATTGAGAGGCCGAAGTGGTGGTTGACGTGGTTACCGGCGTTGTCTGCCGTGATGCCATTTTGGACGAGCCGGTCGCTTTCCTCCTTGAACACCTTGTCTGCCGCATCGAACGGGAAGAACTGACCCCGATGGGACGAATCGCCCACTTTGTCAATGCCCCAGGTGTCATAGACGTCGAAGGCATTCTTGTCAGCGCTGTAGGCTGCGTAGTTTTCGGAGCTGTCATAGACGTAGTAGCCGTCCTGAACCTTGAGGAGGCCCGTCACGCCAAAATGGGACGTCTTGCCGGTCTGGGCAGAGGAATCGAACAGATAGCGGAGGGAGTCGCCGCCATAGGTACCGGAAAGCTGCGGGTAGCCGTCTGAAAGCGTGTTGCTGACAATGCCGGGCTGCGGGTTCGTGTTGCCCGTCCAATGGTTGAGCGGTGCATCACCCTTGCCATCGTTAAACTGGAACCGGTGGCTTGCGTTGATGCCGCCGTTGCCGGAAACCGACAGATGGTTATCCGGATTCACCCAGTAATCAAACAGGTTAATTGTTGTCCCCGAAGGCGAAGTCGTCGGAACCGTGTGGTCGGAGATCGCCGCCTCGGCACGGGGCGGCAGGAAGAAGCTCGCCGTCAGCGCGACGGCGAGGGCCAGAACAATCGCATATGGCGAGGCCGGGCGCAGCCCACGACGACGGCCATAAGACATGACGGACCACCGCTCGCGCGGCCGGTGTTCACCAGGAAGTTCCCTGCTTAGACACCCCCCCCCGGTAGCAATATTCACGAGTCGAGACGTCGTCTCTCTGAGCTCCTGCATAATTTCCTCCCCAGTCACACGGCGACCCGCCCGGGCGCTCCCCGGGGGCCGAGACAGTCTGGCACATGCCCGCAGTCGTTCAAGGAATACCAACCCCAGCATATGTCTCTCAAGATAATTTAGCCTTTTTATATAACAGTTTTCGTCTCATTACCGATGAAATCGGCTCAGCCCCTTTGTCGCATTCTAGAGCGTGTGGAGCAGGGCGATGAGAAAGCGGATGCCTTGGAGGTAGGCGCGACGGGTGACGCGCTCGTTGGTGCCGTGGACGCCGCGGTCGCATTCGTCATCGTCGACCACAAAGGCGGAGAAGCGGATGCACTCGTGGCAAATGCGCTGGTAGTTGGCGGCATCGGTTGCGCCAATCACGGTCGAGGGCACGATGCCAATCGGCTCTTGGCCCACCGCGGGCGATCCGTTTTCCTCCGTCCCCTTGGGATCACGGAAATAGCGGGCGGCGATGGCGCGGACGGCCTCGAGCCCCGGGCCGCCCACGCGCGGGGACGGCGAGGGCTCGGAACTGCCAGGCCCCAGCTCGACCTCGACTCGGCCATCGAGCCCAGCGGTGGCAACGGCCTCGCGGCAGCAGGCCACGACATCGGCCACGCTCGTACCCTCGAGCATGCGGAAGTTGATATTGGCCCACATATCCTGCGGCATTACGTTGGCACCGGTACTGCCGCCTTCGATTTGCGTGGGCGCACAGGTGGTGGTCACAAGCGGGTACAGCTTTTTGCTGGCGAGGCAGTCGCGCACGATGGCATCCTTGCTGGCAGCAATCTCGTCTGCGGTATAAAGCCCCAGCTCGACGAGCTGCGCGGCAAGCAAATCGGTCACACGCGCCGGCCACTCGATATCGCAGATCGCGACAATGGCGCGGCTGAGCACTTCGAGCGACGTGCCACCGTAGGGGTTGGAAGAATGCCCGCCTTCGCTTCTCGTCTTGAGCACGATATCGGCATAGCCCTTCTCGGCAAGATCGGCATGCATAAGCCAACCCTCACCTGCGCTGTACTCGGCAGCCGCAACGATACGATAGTCGCCCTCGTCGATCAGGTACTCAAGCTCTACGCCACGCTCCTCGAGCGCGCGGCCAATGGCACCCGCGCCGTACTGCGTGGTCTCCTCATCCTGGCCAAAGGCCAGCAGCAGGGTTCGTTCGTGTTGCCAGCCGTGCGCCAGCGCATACTCAACGGCCTCCAGGATGCCCGCAACCTGGTCTTTCATATCGATGGCGCCGCGACCCCAAATATAGGTGTCGTCCACGTGCCCGCTAAAGGGATCGTGCGTCCAGTCCGTCTCGGTGCCCGGCACCACGGGAACCACGTCCATGTGGCCCATGAGCATGACCGGCTTGAGGGCGGGGTCGGTTCCGGCAAGCGTCACGAGCAGCGAATGGTCGATGAGCTCGACCTCGCCCGTCGCAAACACGCGCGGCCAGGTCTGCTGCATATAGGCGCGCAGGTCGTCGAACGGCTGCCAGTCCACTGCCTCGGCATCCATGCTCGAAATGGTCGGAAACGACAGCACGCGGCCCAGGCGCTCGCACGCACCAGCTTCGTCCAAATCGGCAAAATCATCCTCATGCGCAAAGAAGCGCCAGACCTCGGCCATGACATCCTTTCGATTGTGATGACGAGGGCCGCCCCACCGGAGCGGCCCTGCCACGTAAGCGTTTGCGGTCGGCTATTTGTCCTCGAGATAACGCGAGAGGAACTCGCGGGTACGCTGGTGCTTGGGGTTGCCGAAGAGCTCCGTCGGCGCGGCGTCCTCGAGGACCACGCCCTTGTCCATAAAGACCACGCGGTCGGACACCGTGCGGGCAAAGGCCATCTCGTGCGTGACGACGACCATGGTCATGCCGTCGGCAGCGAGCTTGCGCATGACCTCGAGCACCTCTCCCACGATCTCGGGGTCGAGTGCGGAGGTCGGCTCGTCGAACAGCATGATCTGCGGATTCATGCATAGGGCACGAGCGATGGCAACGCGCTGCTTTTGGCCGCCGGACAGGCGACCCACGGCGGCGTGCGCGAACTTCTCGAGCCCCACGCTCGTCAGATGCTCCATCGCGACCTTCTCGGCCTCGGCCTTGCCCATCTTTTTGAGCGTGACGGGCGCGAGTGTGCAGTTGTCGAGCACGTCCATGTTGTTGAACAGGTTAAAGCCCTGGAACACCATGCCGATGTCCTCACGCAGCTTGTTAATGTTGCAACGCTCGGCCGTGAGGTCCTGGCCATGGAACCAGATGTGGCCCGCGTCCGGGGTCTCGAGCAGGTTGAGGCAGCGCAGGAAGGTCGACTTGCCCGAGCCCGAGGCGCCGATAATGGTGACGACCTCGCCGGGATTGACGGACAGGTCGATGCCCTTGAGCACCTCGAGCGAGCCGAAGCTCTTGCGCAGGCCCTCGACGCGGATGAGCGGCTCATTGGTCTGTGCGGCGGCCGCAACGCCGGTAATGGCGGTATCTGCCATGATGATTCTCCTCGTCTTGAGCCTAGTTGGAGCTGGGCAGCGTGACCGGAGCCTCGGCGCCGAGCTTTTTGCCAAAGGCCTCGAGCAGGCGGCTCGCCACGAGCGTCAGGATCAGGTAGACCACGAGCGCCACGCAGTAGACCTCCATCTGGCGGTAGTACACGCCGGCGACGGTGGTGGTGGCGTACATAAGGTCGAACACGCCGATGACCGAGAGCACCGACGAATCCTTGATGTTGATGATGAGCTCGTTGGTGAGCGCCGGAATCGCGTTTTTAATGCCCTGGGGGAACACGACTTTGCGCATGGCTTGCCACTGCGACAGGCCCAGCGAGCGTGCTGCCTCGGCCTGGCCGGGATCGATGGACTCGATGCCGCCGCGCAGGACCTCCATCATGTAGGCGGTGGAGTTGAGCGAGATGGTAACGAGGCCGGCGGTGAAGGTACTCCAAATCTGGTTGGCCTGAGCGGTCTCGAAGCCCATGCCGCGCAAAACGGTGAAGCCCGCGTAATAGATGAGCAGACCCTGGACCATCATGGGCGTGCCGCGCACGATGGTGGAGTAGATCGTCGCAAAGCCGCGGCCGATACTCTTAAAGAAGCGCACCAGGTCGTTGTCCACGCGGTCGAAGGTCTGAATACGCAGGAACACAAAGAGCAGCGCCAGGAAGAATGCGATGACGGTGCCGAAGGTGGCAAGCGCGATGGTGATCTCGATACCGCGAATGAAGAAGTCGCCGCTCTTGTAGGTCATGTAGACCAGGCTCGACAAAAAGTCGCTGGGGTTGGAATCCGAGACAATGCTCACCTGCACCAGATCGATAAACGACATGACGCAGCGGTCGATAAAGAAAACTGCCGCGATGGCGACCACGACGTAGCTGCCTAAGCGTGCTCCACGACGGAAACGCTCAGATGCGAACGGCGATTTTTCGCGATAGTCGCTCCAGTGCATAAGCTTGGTGACCAGCGCCGCCGCCGACACGACGAGCCACGCCCACAGGATTGCCCAAAGGCAATCTTGAAACACGCCCGTGGGAGCCAAGAAGCTCAGCGGTGTGGGGTTGCGCTGGCTAAACGCCAGGCCGAGCGCCGCGATAACGCTCGTGCCCAGGTACACATAACGGTGGTCGGCCTTGATAAAGGAGGCCAGACGATTGATGGTTTTCATGCTGCCTCCCTATGCCGGCTGGCGGTCGAGGCACGCGTCCCACATTTGGTCGCGCTCCTCTTGGCTAATGCCCTTGAGTGTCTTGTCGATGAGCTTAAGGAGCTTGTCCGAGCCCTTGCGGCAGCCGACGTTTGCCGCGACCTCCTGCTTAAAGCCCTCGCCCTCGGCAAAATGAATGGGGACGATGCCCGGGTTTTGGGCCATATAGCCCTTCTCGTTCTCGGTGTTGTAGGTCACGGCGTCGCACGTGCCCTGCAGCAGGTTCGAGAACACCGTGGGGACGGAGTCGACCGGGTTTTTGTGCACAACGCCCGGAATCTCGTCGATGACAGTATCGAGCATGGTGTCCTTTTGGCCGAGGACCGTAGCGCCGCTAAAGTCGCTGAGCTTGGTCGCGTTTTGGTAGGGCGAGCCCTCTTTTACGAACAGGCCAAAGTAACCGATAAAGTACGGGTCGGAAAAGCCGACAGACTCCTCGCGCTCGGGCGTGGCGCTCATACCGGCGATGATGAGGTCAATCTGGCCGTTGTTGAGCGAGTCGATAAGGCCCGAGAAGCTCTGTTTGACGGCAACGGGCTCGCCGCCGAGGGCCTTGCAGACGATCTTGGCAATCTGCACGTCGTAACCATCGGCATAGGCGCCCTGCACGTTGTCGATGGGGATGGTGTACTCGCTGGCTTCGGAGACCTGCCAGTTGTACGGGGCGTAGGCCGCCTCCATGCCGATACGGATCTTGTCCTTGCCGATCACGGAATCGGACAGGTCGTCGCGACCGCCGCCCGTCGTGGGCTGAACTACTTCCAGCGTGGAGGGACGCTGGCAACCGGCAAGTGCGCCGGCGACGACAGAAGCGCTCGCAGCGAGAGCGCTACCCAAAAAGATGCGACGGCTGCATACCGGCTGTGGATGCGCGTCGCGTTGATGGGGAGAATGCATAATCTGCCTTCCCTGTTGAATCGTATGCTGACGAGTTAACAGGATATACGCCAGCGACCAGCAGCGCAGCACAAGCTCGAAAAATTAATAGACACACGGTAGTCATTGGGGACGTCGATGTTTTGGCAATGCCGGCGAGCGACGTCCAGAGCGAACAAGTTGGCATGAAAAAGGCAAGGCATAGACCTTCTGGTCATGCCTTGCCTTTTGAATGACAAATTGTCGCTCTGGGTGGCGCGCAGCGTCGACCGGCCCGCCGTTCGTCAGAACGGCGGAACCTCTAGAACAAGGTGACGCTAAAGCTACGTTTATCGGTAGCGCCGGGAGCCAAGGTGATGGTGTTGACCTTGTGCTCAAAGACATCGTCCTCGGTGTCCATGGTGGTATGACCGGTCCAGGGCTCGAGCGCCACAAACGGAGCGTCGTTGGCGGCAGACCACACGCCAATGTACTTAAAGCCCTCAAAGTCGATCTTGACGCCGTGGCCCGACTTGCGGCCGCGCAGTGTGAGCGTGGAACCCGGAGTATCGGTGAACATGATGGCATCGTTATCGAAGCTGCGGTGCGTGATGGGCAGCACGTCCGAGTTATCGGGAGCCTTGTAGCTACCCTCGAACGTCATAAGACCGTCGGGCGTGATGATGGGAGCCTCGTTGGTCCAAGCCTCGGTAAACGCCAGCTCGTAATCCTCGAACGCCTCGTCCTCGGCACCGGGGGCGGGCACGTTAAATGCGGGGTGGCCGCCCACCGAGAACGGCAGGTCCACGTCGCCGGTGTTGGTGACGGCAAAGGTCTGCGTGAGGGTGGCGTCGCCGGTCAAGGCATAGGTCATGTTGAGCTTAAAGTGGAACGGGAACGCCTTGAGCGACTCGGGTGTATCGGTGATCTCGTACGTTACCGAGGAGCCGTCCTCCGAAACCTCGACCAGCTTGTGCTCGACAATGCGCGCGAGTCCGTGGCGCGGCATCTCGCAGATGCCGGCCGCAGACGTTGCCGTGTTGTTGCGCAGCGAGCCCACAATGGGGAACAGGATGGGCGCGTGCTTGCCCCAAAAGGCGGGGTCGCCCTGCCACAGATACTCGTTGCCGTTGAGGGCAAGGCTCGTGAGCTGGGCACCCATGGAATCGATGGCCGCGGTGAGGCCGCCGCGCTTGATGGTAGTGACAGTAGACATGCTACTTCCTCCAAAAGTAAACAATAGTGTCGAGGGCTATTGTCCCACTCTTGGCGGCGGGACGGGACGGCAGGCGATTATTGAGTAGCCATAGCGGAATGAGCGGCGAGTGCCTACTGGGTATCCACGTAAAGGTCGAACCCGCCCTGCGGTGTGGTGTCGACCGTGTCGGGCGCCTGTGAGTTAAAGCTCACGGGGACCATGCGCTTTGAGGCACGGAAGCGCGTGCCGTCGGTGGCGACGGGCGGTTCATCGACGGTGAGCTCGTAGTCGCCGGGCTTAAGTTCGATGCCGTCACCAGCGGAATTGACGTATTGATACTCGTCAATCGTCTGCCCTTTGAGCGTGCGCCCCACGATGTAGATGAGCATTTGGCTGTCGCCGCGCGCGGTGTCCCACGTCGCGCCGTCCTTGACCTCGACCGACACATGTACCGAGCGCGTGCGGCCGAGCGATTGCTCGATAGACATCTCGACCTTGGCGGCGTCTTTTCGCTGTTGTTCAACATGGCTCCAGACGTTTCCAATTACCGAGCATGCGATAACGCCGGCCATGAAGGCGATAAGGATGGGGCCGAGCGGAGAACGGCGGCCCGCGTCTTCCTCACGAGCCAGGTCGGGGCGATGTGTGGGCGCAGGCGCCTGGGCGCCTTGCGCGGGCACGTCGAGAATGCTGAAGGATGCCGTGCTGTCGGGGTCGATGGTGTGACGCGGCTGCGGGATCTTTGCCGGCGAGATGGACATGTCCGCCGGCTCACCGAGTGTGGCCGTGGCATCGGCCTTAGCCTCATCGGCCTCGGCTTGGGCCCAAGCCTGCTCAAAGGTCAGGGGCTCGGCGGCATCGGAGGCGGCATCAGGCTCGACAGCGGCATCGTTGCCGGTCTCGTCCTCGTCGCTCGACACGTCACGCGACGCGGGCTCGTCCCACTCCTCGTCCGGAGCCTCGCCCTCGCTATACCACCATTCAAAGTTATCGATATCCATACGGGGCGCCCCTTAGGCCTCGCAAATAAACACTCGCTAGTCTTATACCCCCAGACGGCACCGAAGCTCACCCGCGCCGGACACGAAAACCGTCACAACATTCGACGTTTTTCCTCGTTTTCGAGATTTTCATCGAATGTTGTGACGGTTTAGGCGGCAGCCACGCCGCGAATGTGACAAAGAGACTGTCCCTTTGTCACATTCTGTTAGAGTTGCAGGGATTGAATCCCGCTTATTCATGCGACATTGGAGTGACAACCTTGACCGCCGCAACCACGCCAAAAAGTAAGTCAACTGCCGCCGCGCTCTCCCCCGCACGCACCAAGCTCTGCCTGGCGCTGCTCGTGTTGTTAGGCTTTTCGCTCGGCTGCTCGGAGTTCGTGGTCATCGGCATCGAGAGCGACCTGGCGACGGAGCTCGGCATCTCGCTTGCCACCGCGGGCCAGCTCATCAGCGTGTTCGCACTGATCTACGCTATCGCGACGCCGGTGCTCGCGCTCAGCACGGGGCGCTTCCGTCGTTACCAACTGCTCGTGTACTATAGCATCGTCTTTGTGCTCGGCAACCTGGTCATGGCGTTGGCGCCCAACTTCCAGGTGCTGTTCATCTCGCGCATCATCCTGGGCTCCGTCTCGGGCGCACTGCTCGCCGTGGGCGTGACGTACATCCCCGAGCTTCTGTCTCCGCAGCAAACTTCGCTTGCCATCTCGGTGGTATATGGTGCGTTTTCCGTGGCAATGGTCTTTGTCACTTCGATCGGCAAGTTTGTGGCCGACACGCTCGATTGGCACGTGGCCATGTACGGCACGCTGGCCTTTGCCGTTCTGATCTGCGGAGCGCTCGTGGCGTTTATGCCGCGCGCTGGGCAAACCGACGAGCCCGCCACTTTTCGCGAGCAGGCGGGTCTGCTACGCGAGCCGAGCATCATCACCGGCATGCTCATCTTTTTGTTTGGCGTGGGGTCGGTCTACGTTTTCTACGGCTACGTGACGCCTTATCTTGAGCAGGTGCTGGGCATGGGCACGGTCGAAGCCAGTACCACGCTCATGGCCTACGGCGTGTTCTGCCTGATCTCGAACATCCTGGGCGGATGGATCGATGCGCGCTTTGGCATGAAGGCGCTACTCGTGACGTTTGTGCTGCAGGCTGCAGCGTTACTCGGACTGTTTGCTGTGGGCGGCACCATGCCGCTCGCGCTGGTCTTTGTCTTTAGCCTGGCGCTGCTCATGTACCTGTTCTCGGTGTCGTGCATCACGCACTTTATGGACGTGGCACGCAGCCGCCATCCCAAGTCGATGGTACTCGCAAGTTCGGTTGAGCCCATGGCGTTTAACGTCGGCATCTCGTTTGGCACCGCAGTGGGCGGCGCCGTGGTAAGCAGCGTTGGCATTGCATATGTAGGCGCGGTCGGTGCCGTGTTCTCGCTTGTGGCCTGGGCGCTCACGCTGGTGACGATTAAGTTGGCTCGCTGGGAGCGCCGTCGTCAATCAGCACAGCCCCGGATGCAGGCATAGGGGCGAACATAGCCCAAGGTGGCGAGCAACCGGTGAAAACCGTCCCATACGAGTAGTGTTTATCCGCCTGCAAGCTCCAGCAGTGCAATTTCGTGTACTTCAGATACACACTTTTCTACTATTTCGTGTATTCCAAGTACATGAAATCGTACTAAACTATGTATCTGAAGTACACGAAATTGGAAAGGCGGCCCCATGCGCAGATCAATCGAATCCGTTATCGAATCATGGGCGACAAAGGACGCGTCGCGCCCCCTCCTCATCCGTGGTGCGCGACGCGTAGGCAAAACGTACGTTGCCGAGGAAATCGGCAGACGAATCGCCGGCGATGCGTTTGTCAAACTCGACTTT
This sequence comes from uncultured Collinsella sp., assembly GCA_958423535.1. Taxonomy (GTDB): domain Bacteria; phylum Actinomycetota; class Coriobacteriia; order Coriobacteriales; family Coriobacteriaceae; genus Collinsella. The sequence goes on along the minus strand of CATZRJ010000009.1, from coordinate 5,279 downwards.
CAGACCGATCTTGAGCTGATCGCTCCGCTGTTCGACTGTCCCACCGACGACGTTGACGCCATCGTGGCGCGAATCTCAGACTATAAACGCACCCCCATTCGCAAAGAAACCGCCTTCATCCTGTTTGACGAGGTGCAGCTCTGCGAACGGGCGCTCAACTCGCTTCGCTTTTTTTCGGGTTCGGGCTGGCGCATATGCGCGACCGGCAGTCAGCTCGGCGTCGCCACGCGCAAGCGCAAGTTGCCTTTTCCCAGCGGCGTTCGTCAAGAGACCATGCATCCTATGTCGTTCGAGGAGTTTCTCTGGGCGCTCGACGAGGAGCAGATGGCCAATGCCATTCGTACCCACGCCGGCACGCTCGAGACCTACGCCGCGCACCAAGCCGCGCTCAGCCTGTTTCATCGATACCAGATCGTGGGCGGCATGCCCGCCGCCGTCAACGCATATCGCAAGACGTTATCCATCGAGGATGCGCGCGTCGAGCAGCGCGAAATCGACGAGACCTATACCGCCGATATGACCGACCCCGAAAACGGGATCAGCGGCGTGGCGGCGCGCAAGGTCTGGCGCTCCATTCCGTCCCAGCTGCTGAGATCGTCCACAAAAAAATTCAAGTACTCCGAGGTCGAACGTGGAGGCCGTCGCGCCAAGCTTATCGAGCCGCTCGACTGGCTCGAAGGCGCCGGCATCATATCGGTCAACAACCTGACCGAAGGCATCGAGCCTCCCCTCGTTCCCTTCGACGACGAAGATGGAAGTTTCTTTAAGGTCTATCTTCTCGATACCGGCCTCATGTTCTACAAACTCGGCATCAACCCGCGGCTCTGGCTCGACCTCAAAGAGGATTCCGCCATAGCGCTATCTTCCGACTTCCGAGGCGCCCTGGCGGAAAACTCGGTCATGCAAGCATTTTCGGGCAATAGCTTGCAGACGTATTACTGGGTGCCGCCGTCGTCTTGGAAGACGACCGGCGAGCTCGATTTTTTACTTCAGACCGACCGTATGGAAATTGTGCCCGTCGAAGTAAAGTCCGCACGTAACGTGCGCGCGAGAACCCTCGGGTCGTTTATGGACAAAGCCCGATCGCCATATGCCTACATTTTGTCCGAGAACAATTTTTCCCGCAGCGAAACCGATGACGGGCGCGAGCTGCGCCACCTCCCCTTGTACGCAGCGGGCTTTATTGGAGCAAACTGCCTCAAGAGCAGTCTGTAAGCCCTGCGCGACCGCCTAGAAAGGAAGCCGCTCATGCAACGCATTCTTTTTATCTGCTATGGAAACATCTGCCGCTCGACGATGGCCGAGTCGGTGTTTACCGAGCTCGTGCGCCGCGCTGGGCGCGAGGCGGAGTTTGCCATCGATTCCGCGGCGACCTCGACCGAGGAGATCGGCAACCCGCCACACCACAGTACCGTTGCCAAGCTACGCGAGGTCGGGATTCCCGTCGTCGCACATCGCGCACGTCAGGTACGTCGCGCGGAGTATGGCGACTGGGACCACATTGTCTATATGGACGACGAGAACGCCCGCGCCCTGTACCGAATTTTTGGGAAGGACCCCGATGGCAAGATCTCGCGCCTGCTCGATTGGACCGATCGCCCCGGCGACGTGGCCGACCCCTGGTACACCGGCAATTTCGACGCCACCTACCGCGATGTACTCGCCGGTTGCACCGCCATGCTCGAGCAGCTGTAGGCGCTCGGGCGGCGCGGGCACACGGGCCACGCCATCGGCATAAAACGAGCGTGGATTTTCTCCCACTTTGAGCGTTCGAGTGCGCTCTAAACGGGAGAAAATCCACGCTCGTTATCTCGGTGGGAGAAAATCCACACTCATGAATGTGACAAAGGGACTGTCCCTTTGTCACATCCGGGACTGGCCCTAGACCGGCTTGACCTCCAGCTTTATCCCCTCGGCGCAGGAGTCGCCCAAAACATCCGAAAGGGCCCAGGTCGCATATAGCGGCAAATAGAGAACCGCTCCGTTGCGCTCAACGTTGCCTCTCGAAAAAACAATCCCGAGCCTTACGCCATATTCAGCCGTATCAAGCACATGACCGAGCGCAGCGTGCGCGTGGTAATAGGAGCCCGATTTAACCTCGATCGGAACAGCCGTCCCATCCGGTCCGTCGACCACAAAGTCCACTTCACCGCGCTTTTTTGTCTGATAGTAGTAAAGCTGGCGATTTTGGGCAGCCAGCTGCTGGGCCACCACGTTTTCGTAAATGCCGCCCAGATTGGGCTCCTTGCTATCAAGATACGCCGCTTGGGCGACTCCAACGGGGTAGCGCGCCATCAACATGCCCGTATCCGATTGGTATAGCTTGAACTGCGATGGCCGTGCCGTCTTGAGCAGGGGCGACTTTGGCTCGGTTACGATATCGGCTTTGAGAGCAACGCCGGCATCGACAAGCCAGACAAAATCTCGCTGGTACTTCTCATAATGCGCCTTGGGGTCAATGGAATTGAGCACGAAACGCTTGTGTTCGCCCTCGAGCATAATAGGGAGCTGATCGTAGATGCTCTGCACCTGCAGGGCTCGCCCGCTTGCATACTTGGAGATATCCCGCCGGTACTGTTCGTTGAGCTCTGACTGTAGCTGACGAACAGAGGCAAGGTCGCCCTGCGTGTCAAGGAAACGCTGCACGACCTCCGGCATTCCGCCGACAACGGTATAGGTCCTGAAGTTTGCCATCATCGCGTCATGAATGTAATCAGGAATGGGCCTCTCGCTGATACACGCGTCACGTATCGTTTGGCGAGCCCCCTCGCTCACCCCGGTTGCCCAGCAAAACTCCTCAAAATCGAGCGGGAACATCCTAAGCTCGTGGACATACCCCACGGGATAGGACCTGACGCCCTTGAACTGGGTCCCGAGCATTGACCCCGAAAACGCCCAGCGGCACCTCCCGTCCTCAACAAGGAACTTTGCCATCGTCATGATGTCGGGGGCCTCTTGGACCTCATCGATAAACACGAGCGTTTTGCCTGGTGCAATCGACTTTCCCGAAAGAAGCGTCACCCTGCTGATGAAATCATCGGCATCCCGCGCCTCGAGAAGAGCATCTTTTGCCTGGCGATTTTCCATGAGGTTAAGCTCGATGTAGGTTGCATGGCTGGCTTTGCCAAATGCGCGAATCGAATAGCTTTTGCCGATCTGGCGAGAACCCGTGATGAATAAGGCCTTTTGCTCGGCAGACTTCAGCCAACGCTCCAGCTCTGCCGCTATTTTCCTGCGCAGCATAGGCTCTCCCCTCAGTGTCATCAAATGAAATGCAAAGTTTTATGCGCTTAATTATCGATGAAATGTAGGATTTTTAGAACCTAAAATCGGATGAAATGCAGAGATTTAGGATTATAAGCAAAAAGAAGGGGCAGCCCCGGCGAATGTGACAAAGGGGCTGTCCCTTTGCCACATTGCGCTCGACTACTCGTCAACGATCTCGGCAAGCCAGACGTTCAGCGTATCGACCTCGGGGCAGCAGAACTTTGCCGTACCAGGCTCGTTGCCAGGCACGGTTCCGCCATAGCGCAGGATATCGATATAGGGAAAGCCCACATGGCAGGCCATGGCACACATCTTGCCGCGGTCGCGGTCAAAGTCGAAGACGTCGCCCGGTTTGTGACCATGGTGGCAGCGGCACGCACCCAGCTGGTCCACGCAGCTCACGCGGATACGCGGACGCTTGCCACGCGGCGCGCCGAGCGGCTTGCCCCCGCCCGCAGGCTTGGCGCCGCCCTCGCCAGCATTACTCATGGTCAATCACGTCCAGGCAGGCCTCGATGGGAAGGCCAGCCGACTTATCCTCTTGGTCGGCATTGCGCTCGATAAGCTCAGCCACCACGCGCATGGCATCGGACGTCGCGCGCTGCAGACTCCAACCTGCCATAACGCGGCCGACGAGCACCGCCGAGAACGTGTCGCCCGTGCCCGGGAAATAGACCGGGATCAGGTCGAAGGGAATCGTGAAGTACTCCCCCGCCACATGGTCGTAACCGATGACGACATTCGCACCGTCGACCACAGCGCTCGTAATGACCACCGACTTGGCGCCCAGGGCACGCACGGCATCCACAAGAGTGCGGCCCTCATCGGGCGTGATTTGCTCGGCAATGGGCGTATCGGTGAGCAGGCACGCCTCGGTGTAGTTTGGCACCGCATAGTCGGCGCACTCGAGCAGGCTGCGCATGAGACCGATCGTGGACTCGGGCACGCCGGCGTAGAGCTTGCCGTTGTCGCCCATGATGGGGTCGACGAACACCTTGGTACCCTTTTGCGCGCGACGGTGGCAGAAGTCCGAAATGATGCGCGTCTCTTCCTCGGTCACGATAAAGCCGGTAGAGATGGCGTCGAACTCAAAGCCGAGCTCCTCCCAGATGGCGAGGCTCTGGCGCACGTACTCGGTGGTGTCGTGGATGTAGAACTTGGGATAGTTGAGCGTATCGGACACAAGTGCCGTCGGCAGGTTGTGGATGCGGTAGCCCATGTGCGACAGCACCGGCAGCATGGCGGAAAGCGCGACCTTGCCGTAGCCGCACATATCGTTGATCAGCAGCAGCTGAGTGTTCTTCATGAGGGTCTCCCTTGGTTCGGGCACGGCGCAGCAGCGCCACAGTGCGACTAAGTGTAGCGCAGGGGACGTTGTGAGCGGAGTCGAGCAGCGCGAAGGGTAAATTGTTGCGGAAAGGTTACGGAAAATGATCCCTTTTCCTCCGTCCCCAAGGGATTGCATGCACCGAAACGGACCGTGGCGGAATCACAGGTTGAGGACGGACAGCGAAAACGTTCCTAAGCGAGCAAGGTGGCGTGAAAGAGGAGGGCATAGGCCTTGTGGCCATGCACGACGATTGAACGCCAGATTGCCGCTTAGGAGCGTTTGCAGCGTCGAGCGGTTACGGCGTTTGGCAAAACGCCGTAACTTAATAAGTTTGGTACCTTGACATTCATTTCTCATGCTCCTAGATTGGTTAGGCACAAAACAATTCCACTACCTAACTAAAGAAAGGAGCAACACTAATTCATGTGCGATGAACCTCTTAACCTTTGTTCGCACGAGCCCGGCGGCGACCCGTCACAGCCGGCGGATGCACCCGAAGCGGTTAGCTCAGAAGACAAGCTTGCCAAGCGCATCCTCAATGGCCTGGGCTTTTGCGGCCGTTACATGCATTTTCATGGCGGAGGCGTGTCCGGCAAGGCGCCCATCATCTGCCTGCTGGCCAAGCAACCCGGCGGCGAGATGTCGCAGCAGGAACTCGGCATGCACTTTGACCTCAAGCCGG